>JAEZGD010000544.1 GCA_023417165.1 Planctomycetota bacterium | reverse complement strand
CTTTCCGCCCAAGGCGAAAAGTGTGATTTGGCTCTTCATGAATGGCGGCGTCAGCCATATGGAGAGTTTCGATCCCAAGCCGATGCTGACAAAGTACGGCGGCAAGACCATTGCCGAAACGCCTTTCGCCGATTCGCAAGATCCGAAGAAGTTGGCACTGGAGCGGTTGGTGGTTCCCGATGCCAACGGCAATCAACGTAACACGCTGTACCCGCTGCAAGTGGGCTTCAAGAAGCATGGCGAAAGCGGCATCGAAATCAGCGATTGGTTTCCACACGTCGCTGGTCAAGTCGATCGGCTAGCGATTATCCGTTCGATGTGGACGACCGATAGTAATCATGGCGCGCAATCGCAGTTTCATTCGGGACGTCACGTAAATGATGGTGACTTTCCCAATTTGGGCGCGTGGGTGCATTACGGATTGGGTTCTCTGAACGATAATCTGCCGCAGTACATCTCGTTTGGAAATCGCGAGTACTGGAACAAGAAGGATGGTCACTACTTGGGGCCAGCTCACGATGCCGTGCCGCTACGTGTCGATCCCAAGAATCCGCTGGATTTCGGACGGCCGGAACGTCCGGTGTCTGCCGAGGCGCAAGCGGTTGGTATCGATTTGCTGAAGCAGTTGAACACGCTGCGCCGCGAAGAATCGCCGCACGATGAGGCGCTCGCAGCGAGGATTGCATCATACGAGTTGGCGTTTCGGATGCAGAAGTCGGTGCCCGAGGCGGTCGACTTTTCCCAGGAAACGGCCGAGACCCAAAAGCTCTACGGTTTGGATGTGCCACATTGCCGTGAGTTCGGCATGCAGATGCTCGCCGCTCGGCGCTTGGTCGAACGCGGCGTGCGATTCATTCAAGTCCAGCACGGCGCAGGCGGAGCGGGCGCTTGGGACGCTCACGGTGGCTTAAAGTCGAATCATGAGCGCAACGCGCTGGCGGTCGATCAGCCGATTGCGGCACTGCTACAAGATCTGGCGCGGCGCGGGCTGCTCGATGAGACGCTGGTGGTCTTCGCGACGGAGTTCGGGCGCACGCCGGGGTCGCAAGGCTCGGATGGCCGCGATCATCATATCTTTGGCTTTAGTGTCTGGCTGGCCGGTGGCGGCATCAAAGGAGGCGTCGTTCATGGCGCCACCGACGAGATCGGCTTTCATGCCACCGAAGATCGCCACTATGTGACCGATGTCCATGCGACGATCCTGAAGCAACTCGGCTTGGATTCGCGCAAGCTTGAGATTCCCGGTCGTAAACGCTTGGACATCGACCACGGCAAGCCCATCGATCCGATCATCGCCTGATTTCTTGCAATGGACAGCCCATGAAGATTCCTTGCCAAGTGTGTGTCGCCGCCCTGCTTTGGTTGTGCAGCGTGGCGGCCTTCGCTGCCGAACCGGCGATGCCAAATATACGCCCCGCCGATTTGCAGCTGTACTTGCTCATTGGGCAATCCAACATGGCGGGCCGGGGCGAGCTCGAAGACCAGGATCGCCAGGCGCATCCGCGCGTCTTGATGTTCACCAAAGACAACCAGTGGGCGCCGGCGGTGGATCCGTTGCATTTCGACAAGCCGATTGCTGGCGTCAGCCTGGGATCGACGTTTGGACGCGTAATGGCGGAGGCCGATGAAAAGGTGACGAT
The DNA here is from genome assembly GCA_023417165.1 of Planctomycetota bacterium. Classification (GTDB taxonomy): domain Bacteria; phylum Planctomycetota; class Planctomycetia; order Pirellulales; family Pirellulaceae; genus JAEZGD01. The sequence continues at coordinate 1,922 of JAEZGD010000544.1, read as the reverse complement.
TGGATTGATTCCCTGTGCGGTCGGCGGAACGCCTCTCAAGCGTTGGCAAAAAGGAGGCGATCTGTGGAAGCAGGCTGTCGCGCGCACGCAGGCGGCCATGAAGGATGGCACGCTACAGGGAATCCTCTGGCACCAAGGCGAATCGGACTCTGGCGACGAAGCGACGGCCGAAAGTTATGGCCAGCGACTCGCCGAGATGGTCATTGATTTGCGCAAGGAACTCGACGCGCCAGATGTGCCCTTCGTCGCCGGCAAGCTGGGCGACTTCCTGGCTGAAAAATCGAAGGACGGCCAACCTTCGTACTGGAAGCTGGTGAATAAGAACATCGAAGCTCTGCCCCAGCTAGTGCCACACACGGCTGTCATTGAATCGGCCGGACTGAAATCCAAGGCGGACAAAGTGCACTTTGATGCTGCCTCGCTGCGCGAATTTGGGCGGCGTTATGCCACCGCAATGCAGCGACTGCAGCAGGCTGATTGACCTTTCGGCAAGCTGTCTGCTCATCTCTGTATGCTGGCGATGCATTCTATAAGTCGCATCGGTTAAAGGGCTTACGGCAATCTGTTCGGGCAGCTCTCGATAACGATCGCAACGATTCCGCCCTGTTTGGCTTGACTCTGTACTATGGTACAGGGTTGATAATAGCGGGTGGAGGACTTTGCGATGTCATCATTGACCATTGGCCAACTGGCCAAGTCGACTGGGGTGGGGATCGAGACCATCCGCTTTTATGAGCGGCGGGGCATCTTGCCGATGCCGCCGCGGCAACGATCTGGCTATCGGCAATTCGGCCCCGACGCGGTCGCGCGAGTGCAATTTATTCGCCGCGCCCAGACGGTCGGCTTTACGCTACGCGAGATCGAGCAACTGCTCACGCTGCGCGATAATCCCGATGCCACGCGGCAGGACGTGCGCGACCAGGTGCAGCAAAAGATCGCTGATGTCGATGTTCGCTTGCGCGAGTTGCAGCAGATCCGCAGCGATCTGCTGGCGCTACTTTCGACCTGTCATGACTCCGGAACGGCCGAGGATTGTCCGATTCTGGACGCACTTAGTGATCAGCACCCGCCGAAGGACCAGCATCATGGCCATTGATCCGATTTGCCACATGACCGTCGACGAAAAGACCGCACTCCACGCCCAGGTCGGCGGCAAGGACTATTACTTTTGCAGCGAGCACTGTCGTAAAACATTCGTGTCTAACGGCGGACAGGCGGCGCCACAACTTGTCTCGCTAACGACCATGGACGGCGGCGATGCTGCGCCGCCCATGAGTTGCTGCGGACACGGCGCGGAGCATCATCACTCGGCCGCGCCGCCTGCGAACCTTGCGCCTGGTACGTATTACTGCCCGATGTGCCCCGGCGTGGTCAGCGACAAGCCGGCGAGTTGCCCAAAGTGCGGTATGGCTTTGGAACGCGTGCCTACGGCTCCGGTGCGTCAGACCGTCTATACCTGTCCCATGCACCCAGAGGTGCAGCAAGACAAACCCGGTACGTGTCCCAAGTGCGGCATGGCGCTCGAGCCGGTCACGATTACGGCTCAGGAAGAAGAGGATCCCGAACTGCGCGATATGACGCGCCGCTTTGGGATTGCGGCTCTGCTCTCGCTGCCGCTACTGGTCATTGCAATGGGACCAATGGTGGGATTGCCGATCCATCAATGGCTATCGCCTGGGATTACGCGTTGGATTGAGTTCGCGCTAACGACGCCGGTCGTTTTGTGGGCGGGCTGGCCGTTCCTGGTGCGCGGCGCGCGCTCGCTGGTGACGGGGCATTTAAACATGTTCACGCTGATTGGCATCGGCGTGTTAGCTGCGTATGCCTACAGCATCGTTGCGGTCTTGGCGCCGGGGCTGTTTCCGGCCGCGGTCCTCATGCATGGTTATGTGCCGGTCTATTTCGAGGCGGCTGCGGTCATC
>JAEZGD010000539.1 GCA_023417165.1 Planctomycetota bacterium | reverse complement strand
CCCTCGCTGGCGCGTCGGGCTAGTAATGAGGACGCCGCGCCAGCGAGGGGCATGCCAGGTTCGGCAATCGCACGCCATTTGTGAAACAGTCGCGAAGCAGCTAAGAATGCTGCGTCGTGGCGCGCGGTGGAGCAGGATGATGTGGCGGCTCGCTCGAAATGGATTGCAGCAGACGCACCTCGTCGAGTAGTTCATCGTACTCGGATTCGGTCGCCGATTCGTCTGTCGGCGCGGTGGGCTGTAGCTTCCAATGCGCCCCCTGGCCATCGGCATCGGTCAGGAAGACCTCTTCCATCGGCTTGCTGCGATTTTCGACATTCCAATCAATGCCGTGCGACTCGCGATATTCGTCTCCCAGCGCTGTCTTAGTAATCGCCTGGGCTTTGCGCAGGTCGTACCAAGGCAGATCGGGAAACAGATGATGCTCGATATGGAAGTTGAAATTCATCAACAGCCAATCGGAGAAGATCGCCGGGTAATAGCACGAGCGCGTCACTTTGGCTTGCAACCACAGCGGCAGCTTCTGCCCCTGCTCGGTGAGCGCAAACAGCCCGGTGCCAATATGGTGCGGGAAGTTAATCAGTTCCACCACCACCAGATAGATCAGCAGCGACGGCCCAAACACGCGCAAGTTAAAGACCTGAGGCCACAGCAAGTAAAAGGTCGGATAGGCGACGGCCAGCAACAGCACCGAACCAGTCGCGCGCCACAAGCGCGCCCCGCGCAGTCGACCTTGTAGATACAGGCTGATCGGATAGGTCCAAAACACCACATGCTGGCCGAGCGCGAGCAGCGGCAACCACGACCGCCAGGCGAACTTCAGGATCGAATTCTTCATGTGCTGCGATTGTTCGTAGTCGCGCACCAGTTTGAGCGTCGGATCACGCTCGACATTGCCCGCCCAGGTGTGATGCTCGGCGTGGATGTACTTCCAAGGAAAGTACGGCAAGAAGCAAAACAGGCTGGCATACAACCCGCTCAGCGAATTGACCCATTCGCGTTTCGAAAGGTTGCCATGCCCCGCTTCGTGCAGGATCGCAAAGTTATGAAAGAAGACCAGCACGAACAGCGGCTGTGCGGCCAGATAAGGTAGCCAACTACCACGCGTCGCTAACCAAAAGGCGCAGCCGAGTAGTGCCAGGTCGGCAAGCATGACCAGCGCCGTTGGCCAATAGCGCTGCTGAAACGACAGCGACTTGCGCAACTGATGGTACGTCTGCTTGGTAAGCGTGCCTTCCATTGTCGAAGCTGCTCGCAAGAGCCAGCGCGAAATGCGAATGGGCTGCGGCCTGCGACTGCTGCCGCTCATGAGGCAATTCTAGCTTTCAAACCACGCGCCGCGGGCGAAAACCAGCATTATATGCGGATTCTGCGGCTTGCGCGGAGCGCGGTGGCTTCGCTGTATTACACAGTTCGCCTTGGTTTACTGGCCGTCGATCGTGACATCGACCCGCAAGCCCACGACCAGATCTTCCGCCTGATCGAGATCGATCCAAATCTCTCTGGCTTTTGTGTCAAATCGCTCGTTCGGCGCGTCGCTCCAGATTTGCTTGGCGCTCATCCGCGGACTGAGATGCGTCACGCGGCCGGTGAAAGTTTTGTCTGGCAGGCCGTCAGCAACCACCGTGGCTGGCATGCCGACCCGCACACGCGGAGCATCGAGTTCTTCGACAAACGCCCGCACGCGGAAGTGCGAGGTGTCGGCGATAATGAGCGTGGGTTGCGCGGCGTCGGGGCCGGTCAGCTCGCCGGGCTCGACATTGATCCGCAATACCTGAGCTGGCGAATGGGCCTTGAGCGTGGTGCGCTTGAGCGTCACTTTGGCCAGTTCCAGCCGGCTGCGCGCGGCGGCTATCTTCGCCTCGGCGATTTGCAGGTCGTCTTCGCGCGCGGGAGCTTGCAACAGTTCTGCGCGGGCTTGCGCCGCTTGCAATTGCGAAGCGAGCGAACGCACCTTCGCTTGCAAGTCGTCGGCCTCTTGCTGCGAGACGGCCGATTCGAGTCGCAAACGTTTGACGCGCGCCCAGGAAAGCTGCGCTTGCTCCAGTTCGGCGCGCTTGGCTTCGTACAAGGCGGCCGCTTCGTCGCGCTCGTGCTGACGCGCGCCGTTCTTCAAGCGATCGCGCTCGGCCAAGGCGAGGGTGACTTCGGCTTCGGCCAACGCGACTTCGTGCAGATGCTGCTGCGGATCGAGCTGCACCAGCACGTCGCCGGCCGCCACGGTTTGACCTTCGCGGACGGGAATCTCGACAATTTGCCCGCGCATCTGCGGTCGCAGTTGCACTTCTTCGGTCAGCCCGTCGACGCGTCCAGGCGCAAAGATGCGATAGGTGGTGAGCGGCGCTGGGGGCGGCGGTGTCGGCGTTTGCGACTGCGCTTCGAGCAAGAAGCCCAGCACGACAACGGTGGCAATACCTAAAGCAAACGCGAGGAATTTCAGCATGGTTTACCTCGCTACGTCGGCGATGTGTTCGTGATGCACGAGCCGGCCGTTTTCCATGTGACAAATGCGGTCTGCGAACGAAAAGATCCGCGGATCGTGCGTCACCACGATCGCCGTTTTGCCATGCTCGGTGGTCAGGCGACGCAACAGTTTCATCGCTTCTTGTCCGCTGGCCGCGTCGAGCGAAGCGGTCGGCTCGTCGGCCAGAATGATCTCCGGATCGGCGGCCAATGCCCTGGCGAGCGCCACACGCTGGCATTGGCCGGTGCTGAGGTTCTTCGGCAGCGAACGCATTTTATCGCTTAGGCCGACAGCTTCCAACAGTTGCTGGCCACGCTGCCGGGCGACGCGCGGACGCTCGCCACGCAGTTGCAGTGGCACGCACACGTTGTCGAGCGCCGTCAGTCCTCGCACCAGATGAAATCGCTGAAAGACAAAACCAATCTGGTCGCGCCGCAGCAACGTGCGCTGGCGATTCGTAAGCGTGGCGAAGTCTTGGCCCAGCAGCGAAACGTGTCCGCGATCGGCCGACAGAATGCAGCCCAGGATGGAAAGCAACGTGGTTTTGCCACTGCCTGATGGCCCGGCCAGGAACACGCATTCGCCGCGCGCGACGTCCAGGTCGATATCGACCAGCACCGGCACTTCCTGACCGCCGCGGCGGTAGGATTTGGCAAGGTTGGCGACATGAATGACGGTTTCGGACACGCGCAGCGGCTCCTCTTACGATTGCAGGACGATCAATGGATCGACCTTGCGCACACGCAGGTAGGGAATCAGCGACGACACCAAACAAATGATCAGCACCAGGCCGCAACTACTGAGCGACAACCACAGCGGAATAACAATTGGCGCATTAGGCGAGGTGCAGAAGTGCTGCACCACTGAAACGAGCAACAGTCCAATCAGCGAGCCGACTACCGCCATGACCACGGCTTGAATCAGCAATACGGTGAAGATCTGGCGTTCGGTGGCGCCGATGGCCTTCAGCGTGCCAAACTCCACCAGGCGGTCGAGCACCATCGCGTACAGCGTTTGCGCCACCATCACCAGTCCGACCAACACGCCGAGCACCGTGGCGGCGCCAAAGCTAATGCCTAGGCCGGTGCGCGTCATCCAGAAGTTCACACACTCTTCGCCATAGCGCTGGCTTGGCAAGGCGTCGACCTCGGGGATGCGCTGGCGAATCGCGGCGCAGACTTGTTCGACATTCGCGCCGTCTTCAAGCTCAACCAGCACGTAGGAGCAATTGTCGGGGCTTTTGCGCAGGCAAAGCGCCGCCTGATCGTAGTTGGTAAAGACATACGGCGCGACCTGAAATCCCATGATGCCGTGGCTTTTGCCAACGACGCGGGAGCGAATGTGGCCGACCTCACGGATATCGCCAATCTGCGGCGCGCCGAGTTTAAAATCTTCGCACTCGTCGACGATGATGCCATCGGTCTGACGGATCGCGTCGCTAGGACCGGTGTGCAGGTTCCACGCTTTGCCGAGCTGGCTATGCTGATCGACGCCCACTACCGCAACTGCTTCAAAACCGCCATCGGGCAGCGTGATCTCGCTGAAGCCGATCAAGTATGGATCGGCGCGCTTGACGCCGGGGATGGGCCGAATGCGATAGACCCAGCGCCGGGGAATGTCGCGCGTCATCTCGACGTTGTGCATCTCGCGATGCCCTACCCAGATGTCTGCCTGGCCATTGACCACCAGCAGGCTGGCTTTAAAGACCATGCCCAGGAACAGTCCGCCCTGCACGTTGACGAGCACGACCGAGAACACCACACCGGTCAATGCGGTGAGGAGCTTGCCTCGATCAGCAGCTAGCGTTTGAAGGGCAAAAGACCACATACAACTTTACGTTACGGCATTGGGCCGCAAGTGATGCTGCGCGACAGCGCGCAAACACGCCTGCATCGGTTTTATCGGTTGCAGGCGTGAGGATAAGTCACGATATGACGGGAAATCTGGCCCGGGATCTTCCCGCGACGTGTTAGGCCGCCAGCGGCAAGGGGCGGCGAGTTCGGTAACATTCGGGATTCGTATGCTGAAGCACTTGCTCCAGATAGAGGAGCAAGTCCTCTTTCAACTGCGGTTCGGCCAGGGCATGGTCGGGAAAGGGATTGCCGAAAAACCGCTTGTGAACGTGCGGATGGGTACGATGAATCGTACGCAAGTCGCCCGCGAGAGCCACTGCCGGGTTGTCGCAAACCGAATGGTAGCAGCGCTCGTCGCCAATGACCTCAAAGCCGGCAAACCGCTGATAAAAGCCGACATGATGCGGATGCACGGCGATCACAAATTGGTCAACTTCGTGACGCAGGGCGAACTGAGCCATGTGGCTCATCAACTGCACCACCACCGAAAGCATGTTCGATTTGCCATAGCCGGAATCGGCCAGGCACGAGACCTCTGCAACGCGCAAGCCGCGCGCCCGGCGCTCGGCGATGACGTCGTGATAGGCTTCTTCCATCGGCAAGCCGCACTCGCCGTCGCGAATGAGCGTCAGCGTGCCGACCACTTCGTTGTTGTCGCAGGCGAGGAAAATATTGGTCGTCGGCAGCAGGTGATACTTGGTAATCCGCAACTCATAGGGATTGGGCTCGATCAGTTGCGTCTCTAAATACGCCTGATAAACCAGGTGCAACGCCGCTTCGATCTCCGGCATTCCGTGGGCCAAGCGAGTATGCAGACCACGGTTGTGGCACGCAGCCACGTTGCTCGGTTCGAGCAATAACCGTGACGAACGATCGATTTGTTGTGGCAAGGCGATCATGCTATCACCCTCCTATGGTCCAAGGCTCAAGGGGGCGAAATGCCCCAGCAGATAAGTGCGCGCGGCCGGTGCCGACGCGTCGAACGAAGTTGCCTCTTCGCTGCGCCCGAGACACGAATGTCCAGGAATGTAGGCGAAGTGGGATAAATAGCGATGCGACGCGAGCACCAGGCCAAGTTATCTGCCTGAGCAGACCTGCTGCGGTCGCCACACTGCGAAGTGCGTGCGACTGCAAACCGGGCCGACATTCTCCGTCACTCGGTTGATGCGGTTCGAGAAATTGAGCTTGTTGTGGTCGAGACGCGAGGAACTGCGGACAACCTGCCGGGCGCGAAATTGCCATGGGCAAACTGCTGCAGGGCGCAACCAGCGTCATGGCCAGACCTTCCGCCGCGCCACTTGGCTGCTGGGCCAGTCTTGCGAGTGGTGCGCGAAACCGATCCATTCGATGCCTTGCAATCAACATCTGTGGATGTGAGCCGAGCGTCGAAAGTGAGGCGATATCGAGGGGCAAATAAGCAGCGTCTTTAGATTCGGTCAAATAAAGCCCATCTGCCGCATGGAGATAAGCGAGGCCATGCCGAGTCGCCGCAACCAAGAAAGCGACAACAGAGGAATAAGGCTGGGCCATTAGCGATGCGTTAAGCGCCGATGCGGACGGACTGAGTATTGTTGCCAGGCAAGTTCGACAGTAACGCTTCCAAGCCGTTGGCATTCACATGCGTTTGCACGACGCGCTGCTCGCAGTACCACAAGTGCTCGCCCTGCGGCGTCAGGCCCAAAATGGCGATGCCTGGATATTCCGCAAACAAATGCGAGTACATGGCGGGCATCGACTCGCTCGGCCACGAGTGGATGACCAAGGTGGCTTCCGTGGCGCGAATGGCCAACAGCAGGTCGATCTCGTCATCGACCTCGCCAACCACGGTTAAATGCGATTGCCTGCTCAGCCGTTGGCGCAGACTATCTCGCAGTAACTTTGGTTGAACACAAAGCAGTACGTAATGCATGAGGTAGCTGTCGTCCTGACAAGGCTGGAAGACGAAACAACGAAAAACTCATCTGCCGCGCTGTCTAACTTTTTAAGGATCGACCGGGTGTAAACAATCACTCGCGCGAACCGGTCCTTTAGTAGGGACAATGCCGCCAAGGACTAGTAGCAAAGCCAGTAAAGCATTGCTGGCTTCGCGCAGCGGTTCACCGCATGACTAGCTTGCCGCGACGGCGCAGGTGCGCTGTTCGTCGTGATCAGGAGCATGGCTGCTAAGCAAAAAAACGCAAAATTTACGCATAAATCGCCGGTTGCGCTGCCTTAAACGTTCACGCGCTGACGTGCTTCTTCGACTCGCTTTTAAACGCGACTCTCGCAGCAACCAGCGTCTGAGAAGAACTAGTTCCTCAAGGACTAGATGCTGGTCGTGGCGGCGAACCGTATGGCGAACAAGCGGGTGAAAAGATTTCTTGACGGCCAAGAATGCGGTGATTACATACTTCGCGCGCGCAGCAAAAAAGCCCGCATCAATGCGGGCTTGTAGGTGCAGTTTATGACTCGTAAAGAATAGCTTTTAGCGGCGCGATGCGAGGGCCGCGGGGCGATGATGTGGCAGCAAGCGCCGCCGGCGTGCGTGTTCAATCGCATCAAAGCGATCGTCGACCTGCAGCTTCTCAAGAATGTTGTGGACGTGATTCTTCACGGTGTACAAAGACAGCGAAAGCGCATCGGCAATCGCCTGATTGCTCATCCGCTCCGACATGAGCTGCAAGATCTGTCGCTCGCGCGGTGTGAGGTTCACTTCGCCAGCGCGCTCCGCCACGATCGAGTCGCGCGAAAGCTCGACCAATTGGCGAAACATGGCGCTCACCAATTGCGGCGAGCAGACATGTTCGCCGCTGACCAGGCGATCGATTGCCAACTGCAATTCATCGAGCGAAGCATCTTCGAGCAAGCAGCCACTCGCACCTGAGGCAACGCACTGCGCCATCACTTCGTGATCGTCGTTAGCCACTAATACCAACACGTTCACGCGTGTTGTTGATTCGGCCAACTCGCGAACCAATCTGGGCGCCATGCGCCCAGGCAATTGCATATCGACAAGCGCGACATGAGTACCCGATGCGCTCTGCGCAACGTTCGCCGCTGATCCGGCCGGATCATAGGCTTTGATTTCATACGCATCTTGCCACACATTGCAGAGACAATCGCGCAAGATGCGATTGCGCAAGAAGAGGTGCAGCGTGATCGGAAGTCCCATGCAAGACTAGCCTCCGTGGTACTTGCTTTAGGTTACCGCCTTGCGCCGATAAAACAATCAATTCGCCACCCGCAATCAAAGGGAGGCATGTTTTTTCGACGACAAAGTAACCGATTCGCAAAGTCCGCACTCAGATAATCTGCGATAAGCGGGCGTAGTGCAAGAGGTTGGTGAGCTGCGAAGAATATAACTTCATCGCACAGTAAATCTCACGTTTTAGGTGGTGATAAAGTCACCGCGGTTTGCGCAAAGGTAGGAACGAACAGCCGCTAAAAGCCATGGCCAATCTGGCTGTTGTGGCGCGCTAGGCAACTTGCATCGCGTGGGTATCGCGCGTGTCATCGACGCACCGTTGATAGAGCGAGTGGCGCAAATCGCGCAGCAAAGCGGCATCTACGATCGAAACGTCCACACGAATCTCGCTGCGTAACCACTGCGCCAGTGAGGTGGCGTCATGCAGCCGTTGGATCAACCGTGCGATTGTCGGATCCGTGCCATAGCGACGCTCGGCGAGCCGAGTGATCGAGCGGCATTCGCTCGAAGAAAAGGTGAGTGTCACCGAATCGGCAGTGGCGGCGTGTGACATTGCGAAATCCTTCGCCCAAGAGTGGAGGGGGCCGCGTTCGCTGCGACCGGCTGCTCAACTCTACGTCACAACCGCGAGGGACTCGCCGTTGAAATCAGGATTATTCGTACCGCTTGAACCCGATGCACGCGTTGTGGCCGCCGAACCCGAAGGAATTCGACAGCGCGTAGCGGATTTTCCGTTCGCGAGGCTCTTTCGGCGTGTAATCCAAATTGCACAGCGGACCGGGGCGGTCGAGATTCGCCGTTGGCGGGATAACCCCTTGATGGACCGCCAGGCTGGTATAGACCGCTTCGATCGCTCCGGCAGCACCCAGGCAGTGCCCCGTTACGCCCTTGGTCGACGAAATCGACAGTTTCTGGGCGCGGGGGCCAAAGACCGTCTCAATGGCGGTGCTTTCGATGGCGTCGTTGACCTGCGTCGACGTGCCGTGGGCGTTGATGTAGTCGACTTCGTCGATGGGAATGTTGCGCAGCGCCATTTGAATGCAGCGCGCCGCCCCTTCCCCTTCCGCGGGTGGCGAAGTGATGTGATAGGCGTCGCAGCTTAGCCCATAACCGACCAATTCCGCATAAATTCGGGCGCCGCGGCGCTTGGCGTGTTCCAGTTCCTCGAGCACGATCGAGCCGGAGCCCTCGCCCATGACGAAGCCGTCGCGATCGGCGTCAAAGGGACGCGAAGCGGCTGCTGGATCTTCGTTGCGAGTACTGAGCGCTCGCATCTTCGCAAAGCACGCGATCGACATTGGGCTGGTCGAGGCTTCAGAGCCGCCAGCAACCATCACGTCCGCATTGTCAAACAAAATGTGCATCCAGGCTTCGCCAATTGCATGCGTGCCACTCGCACAGGCGGTGGCGGTGCAAAAATTGGGTCCGCGCAGGTTCTCGGCAATGGCTCCGAATCCGGCCGCCATATTGGGAATGGCGTACGGAATCATCAGTGGCGAAACCCGCCTTGGACCGCGTTCTTTGAAGCGCTGAGCCTCCAGTTCGATATCGCCGAAGGCTCCCAAGCCCACGCCGATCGAGCACCCGTAGCGGTCGGTATTTCCGGTCAGATCGAGCCCGCTATCGCCAACGGCCTCGTGCATCGCCACGGCCGTTAATTGGACAAACCGCGTCGCCTGGCGGGCTTCTTTCAGGCTGAGCGCAATGGTCGGGTCGAAATTCTTGACTTCGGCCGCGATATGGACCGTCAGATCCGGCCAGGCATCAAGATCGAACGAGGTGATTCGACCGGCCCCGCTACGGCAGGCAAGCGCCGCCTTCCAGGCGTCTTGAACGCAATTCCCGGTAGGGGCGACCATTCCCAGCCCCGTAATCACAACCCGTCGCATGTCTTGCTCCTGGACCAACAATCCCACCCTTCAAATATACAAGCACATGTGTCAATTCCGTAGATGTGACGCGCGGATTCGCCCAACTGAAGGAGGGCGTGCGACTAGCCAGCGGCGGGCAGGCTGAGGCTAGGTGAGGTGGGTAAATCGTAGCGGCCGCGCCCGACTACGGCTTGGGTGGGGGATTTCTGCCAGCTGCGGCTATCCGGCGGTGGGCTTCGTTGGCCAGAATCCATTCCAGCAGCCGACGCCGGGCAGCCGGCAAATTGGCAGCCGAAATCGCCAGAAGCTGCGGAACACTTGGTGCAGTGCGGATCGTCTTCATGCCAGACGCTCCTGAGACAATTTTGCGTGTCGCTGATCTTGGCGGCGCAGCTCTCTGGGCCGCGGTGACTTGCCGAAGAGAGGCCTTCCCGCCCCGGCAAGTTCTCTATCGTCAAGGCGAAGTTGCGCAGCCAGTGTTACACGCACATCAACTGGCTGCTCTCGGTCTCGAACGTAAAAGCCGGATCGACCAGTCGACCAAAGTGCTCGACATCTGCCGGCGACATCGCGCGCGGTTGAAGCTGTTCGAGCGGGATCGGGTCGGCAAAAAAGTGGTTGAAATACGCCGATGTCTCGCGATGGTTGCGGTGAAAGTTAAAGCACAGCGCCACCGCCGGGCGATTGTTCGCCAGCGCATAGTTCGTCAGACCGCCGGCCAATTCAAAACCAAAGTGCCGCGTATAAAACCGCGCATGCTTGGGATGCACGGCCACTAACACTTGATCGAGCCGCTGCGCTTGGGCGAACTGAATCATCCAGCGATTGAGCGCCACAAACACCGGAAAGAATCGCCGAAAGTCCTGCCGCCGATCGGCCAGGCAAGAGACTTCGGCTAACCGCAATCCCTGCGCGCGGCGTTCTTCAACTTCATGGGGATACGTGCGTTCCAGCGGCAATCCAAACGCGCCGTCTTCGATCAGGCTGACGGTCGAGAAGGCTTCGCCCGCTTCGGGGCCTTGCAGGGCCGACGCAGTGAAAATTGTGGTCGTCGGCAGCAAATGATAAGGCGTCACGCGCATGCCATGGGCATTCGCCAGTCCCAGCCCACCGCGCACGTACGCTTGATAGATCAATCGAAAGGCTGCTTCGCGCTCGGCGCGCGTCGCTGCGATGCCGCAACACCATCGCTCGCGCTCGACCATGGCGAGGTGTGCGTCGGCAGCCTGCGCGGCTACGTGCTCTGGCGCTACGTCATCGCTGTCAGCGACAACGGCCTCGGAATCTCCACGATGCGTAGTCATGGTGCGAATCACCGTGTTGCATCGCGGCGCCACACAGTAGCGCACAGCGCTGGCTGTTCGTAGGCGAACACGACGGCAACATACCGGGAAAAAGTTCGGCCACCGTCGACCATTCGTGCGCGCGTCGAGGAGCAGGTGCGCGGGGAATTGGTCGCGAAGTGAAAAGGTCGATCTAGGCGAACCCTAGGTCGCGCCGGTCGCTTGTCAAAGCACGTTAGGAAGAAGGCTTATTCGCAGCCGTCGACTGCCTGCACTATGTCGAAATGTGCGGGTTTTAACGAAGAAAACGCCAACTATCGGGGCTGCCTTCTACGGCGCGTTGATTGCGTGGTTCTATAGTTGCGAAAGGCTGTAATCCCTGCTTTGGAACGACAACGATGACCGCAATCGAAACGCAACTTCCGCAGATCCTCACGCGCCTCGAACGCTTGCGCTCATCGGCCGGCGTGGCCCAGCGCGTGTTGCAATTAATCGACAATCCCGAATTCGATACACAGCAAGTGGTGACGCTGCTGGAAAGCGACCCGGCGCTGGCGGCGCAGATCTTGAAGCTCGTGAACTCCGCGTTCTTTGGCTTGCCTCGCCAAGTGGCTTCGTTGCGGCAGGCCGTGCTGTGCTTGGGAACGCATACGTTGCGGCTCGCCCTGCTGAACCTGGGCGTGCTGCAAGGCATGTCGACAGGCATGACGCCGCCACAGCGCGAGCAGTTCCTGCGTCACGCATTAACCACCGCATTGCTCGCGCAAAACTTGCAACGGCTGCGCGGCAGCGACGATGCAGATACCGCGTACTGCGCCGGCTTGATGGCCGATGTGGGCGTCCTGGCGCTCTTGCAGGTCGAAACCAAACGCTATCAAGCTTTGCTTGCTGACCAGCGTTTTGATGGCGAATTAGCCCACGCTGAAGAGCAGGTCTTTGGCTTCAACCATGCCGAACTCGGCGCGCGGCTGTTGCAGCGTTGGAACTTGCCCCAGGCGATCGTCAGCGCGGTCGCACAACATCATCAGGCGGTGAACGCCTGCTGCGACGAGCTAGTCACCTCGGTGCAGATCGCCACCTTAACGGCAGAAGTGCTGTGGATGCCTAATAGCTCGCGCGTCGATGCGGTGCGCCAACTCTTGCAGAAACACTTTGCCCTGAATGTGGACGACTTCATTCAGCTCGCGCTCGACTGCAAATCGTGGCTGCAAAGCCATGCGGCCACCTTCAACTTGCACCTTCACGCCGAGATCGACGTGGACGAGTTGCGCGCTCAAGCGATGGAGCGTTTTGTGGCTGAATCGGTCGCCACGGCCGTCGAACTCGATGGCCTGACGTCGCTCTTGGACACGCCCCTGCCATCTTTACCAGATTAAACCAAGCTGTAGGATGCATTTTTGCAACATTGGCCGCGCGAACCAAACCCATTACAGCAGCGTACTTTACGTGCGGCTTGCCGCACAACTTGCAACATTTTATGTGCCAAGGGATTAAAGCAGGCAGGTTTGTGCGAATCTACCTAACTAAACGGTAAAATGCTTGACGAAAGCTGCGAAACAACTACTATGAGCCTACCCCTGCGAGGGGCTGTTGTTTCAGGTAAGTTACGGGGAGCAGGAAAAAGTAGTATCCCTTAACGTGACTAATTGACGGCGCGTTAGAGGGGGCTTAGATTCACTACCCGTACAGTTCCGGATTACCCTCAGTTTTTCTTGCGTCGGAACCGCGAGAGGCAACTGGTAGCATCTGGGAGGTCTGTGTGCACTAGGTCGGAATGCAAGACGCAGCGCAAGTAAAACGAGAGAACTTCAGAAAGTCGATCGCACGAAGGGAATGAGCACGGCTGTATCGCTCGTGCATCGACTGTGATTGGTACACTGGAAGGACGCAGCATGGCCAGCACCAGCGTATGGATGATTGGGGAAGACGCTTGTCTAATCTCCCAGTTACGCGATGTGATTGATGCCGATGCCGGGGCAACCTTAAGCGGCTATTCGTTAGAGGCATGGCGTGAAGAACGCTTGCCTCGCGGCTGCCCACAGGTCGTCCTGGTCGATTTACGCACCCCCGAAGCCTGGGCCAATTTGCGCGAAATGCGCGAGAGCTGGAAGAAGCTCAAAGGGCAGCCCGTTCCCTTTCTGGGACTCGTGGAACCCGGCCTACCGCCCGACCGCGTGGTGCTCGCCGAACAAGCCCTCGCCGGCACCGTCACGCTGCCTACTCCGGCTCAAGGCTGGAAAAAGCTGCTGCAAGAGGCCGTGACCAAAGAGCGGATTCGTCAAACCGAGCAGGCAAACGGTTGCCGCATGCTGACGGGTGGTGGGCGACGCTTTCTGACCTATACCCCCGCCATGTTTCCGCTGCTCGACGACCTGGAAACGGCCTCGCGCTGCGACTTCACGATTCTGCTCGTTGGCGAAACCGGGACCGGCAAAACCACGCTGGCCCGCATGATTCACGATCTGTCCGTGCGCCGCGACGCACGCTTTTTGACGGTTCCTTGCGGCTCGCTGCCCAACGAACTGATCGATAGCGAACTGTTCGGCCACATGCGCGGTGCATTCACCGGCGCTGATAAGAACAAAGAAGGCAAGTTCGAGATCGCCGGTGGCGGCTCGATCTTGTTGGACGAAATCGACGTCCTGGGGCTAGCACAGCAAGCCAAGCTGCTACGCGTGCTGGAAACCGGCGAGTACGAGCCCGTCGGCTCCAATGAAACGCGCATCACCGATTCGCGGATCATCGCGGCTTCCAACGTCTGCCTGGAATCGCTCGTTCACAAAGAGCGCTTCCGCGCGGACTTGTTCTATCGCCTGAACCAAGTGAAGTTCGAAGTGCCGCCGCTGCGTAAGCGTCCGCTCGATATCGTGCCGCTGGCGATGGACGCGGTCGAAGAGTGCTGCCAAGAGCACAAGCTGCCGGCGCGCCGCATTCACCCAGACTTCCTCGAAGCGCTGAAGCTGTATTCGTGGCCTGGCAACATTCGCGAATTGCGTAACGAAGTGCGCCGCGCCGTGTTGTTCTCGCGCGATGGCATCGTCACCCCTGCCCCGCTCTCACCGACGCTCCTCAAAGCGATCGAACGCAAGAAAGCGGAAACGGTTACCGAAAACCGCAGCGGCCTGGCGGTCGAAGTCGCCCAGACCGAGCAGGACATGATCGAGCAGATGTTGAAGTCGCAGAACTTCAATCGCGCCGCCACCGCCCGCGCGCTCGGCATCAGCCGCGTCACCCTCTACAACAAGCTGCGCAAATACCGCATGCGTTTCGACGGCGACGACGAGTAAAGTCGCCTTTCGCTCCGCGAAAGTAGCGTCATCCCGCCACACGGCAGACTTCTCTGCCGTGTTTGCGTTTCTTGTTTGCAGACTCGCCAATCATTGTCGCCTTTCGCTCCGCGAGAGTAGCGTCAGCGCAGCGGCATTC
>JAEZGD010000493.1 GCA_023417165.1 Planctomycetota bacterium | reverse complement strand
GTGCGCCGTGGGGGCACTTCTTGTCTGTTTTGACGAATAGGCGGGGCTCGAACCAGTACGCCCAGGAATTGCCAGCGCCGCCAGCAGCGTGGACTTCCAGCCGCAATTTGCGCACGCCAGCGAGCGAGACGCGGCAAGGCAATTCGATCCCGCGCCGTGTCATCGGCGGAGAGCGAAACAGTTCGTGACCATCGCCCAGGACGCGAAAGGTGACAGGCGAGTCGGGATTCTTTCCGAGGCTTAGAATCGTTTCGAGCCGGATCATTTCCACCGGAAGCTCGATCTCGACAAGCGCTGGGCGGCCATCGCCAGCATGCGTCGACAGCGCATGCGGCACTGGCTCGCCACGGAAACGCAGCACCTCGGTGCCGTCGCCGACGTCATAGCCTGCCTGGCCGCGGAGGCCGAGCGAACCATGGCCGACCCAGGCTTCGGTAATCGGCAGGTCGTCCAAGTACAACACGCCTCCCTGGGACGCAGCATAGACTTCGGCCGCACGCTGCCGGGCCTTGGTGGCGGCCAGGCCGGTGGCGCGCGTCGCCGCCTTGGAATACCAGTCGGCGGCATGCTTGCGGGTCGGAAGCTGATCCGCTGCTGGCAGTTTCTCGGCGTAGTCCCACCAGAGGTCCGCGAGTTGGATCTGCTCGGCGGCGTCGGTGGGATCCTTCAGTTCGATGGCCGCGATCTCGGCCAGCTTTTCGTCGTTTCCGAGCGCCAACATGGAAATCCCACGCTGCCAATCGTTTCGCCGCAGGCAATAGTATCGCCCAGCGGTCGTGTTACTGGCTGGATCGACAGGATTGTTTGCCAGTACCTCGAGCGCCGGTTGCACTTGTTTGAACTCTTTGAATTGCTCGCCGCCGCGCGCGCGCTGTTCAATCACCGCTTTGGTTAAGTCGCGATCGCCTGCCTTGGGCGTCGCTTTGACGAGCAAGGCCGATAGTTTACCTGCGGCTTCAAACTGTTCTGCGGCAATCGCCGCATCGACCCATTGAAGGCCTTGCTGAATCTGTTCGCGTCGCGCGGTCGCAACCGCAGGAACCGCGAGGCTGGTTTCCAGGGCTTCATGCTGCAGCGCGGCGCGATCGATCTCAAAATCCCGGTCGAGCGCCGCAATCGCCTGGCGTGCCTGGTCAAGATCCGCGGCCGCTGCCGCCAGCCGAACTGCTTCATCGAGCAGGACGTACTTCTCATCGCTCACCTCAGGCGTCTCTTGCGCTGTTTGGTACAACGTCGCGGCGAGCTTGCGCTTCTCGCTGGCCTGCTTCGACTGCCTGACCTTCGTAAGCATAAACACATCGTTTAAATTCTGCTCGATCTGCTGGACGGCGGTGGGCTGTGGCGGCGGCCTCTTCTGGCTCGGCATTTGCGCAACGGCTGGCAGCGTGGCCAAGGCGATGAGAAGCAGTGGCAGTCCAGTGCGCAGCAGCGAAGCAAGCATCAATGCCTCCTGGCGAAGGGGCGTTCATCTACCGGTGATTGGGCCGCGGTATCGTCGCCTCAAGGGGACTACAGGCAGCAAGCTTATCTGTTGTGAATCGTGTCGGGCGGTTGTGGGGCGGCGAGTTTGTCAGGGACAGTCTCGCTTCGCCGGAAGTCCTAACGGCATTTCGCCCAACGAGCGCAATGATTCGTGATCGTTACTTCTTGTCGGCCTTTACATAGACGCGGGGCTCGACCCAGAACGTGTAGCCATTCCAAGGCAAGTCTTCGGCATGCACCTCGAGCCGCAATTTGCGAACACCAATCAGCGTGATACGGCAAGGAAATTCCGACCCGACTTGAGACATGGGCGGCGAGCGAAACAACTCGCGGCCATCGCCCAATACCCGAAACATGACCGGTGAATTAGATTTCTTCGCCAATAATAAGATGCTCTCGAATCTGGTAGCTTCGACCGGTAGTTCGATTTCTGCAAACGCAGGACGGCGATGGTCGGGATGGGTCGAAAGCGAATGCTTTACGGGATTGCCACGAAAGAGCAATATATCGGAGCCGTTGGGCGCTTCGTAACCCATTCGGCCGCGTTTGCCGAGCGTGCCCCAGCCGACATGAGAATCACTAATGGGCAGGTCATCAAGGTAAAGGACACCGCCTTGCGCTGCGGCATAGGCTTCCGCAATGCGCTGCTTGGCCTTGGTCGCATTCAGACCTGTGGTTCGAGGGATGGCCTGAGAATACCAATCGGCCGCATGCTTGCGCAGCGCAATCTGACGCGACTCAGTGGTCTTGTCAGCATAGTCCCACCACTGCTCTGCCAACTTCATTTGTTCCGCAGCATCGGTTGGATTCGCAATTTCCAGCTTGGCAATCGCTGCCAGGTTTTGATCGTCGCCTAGCGCCAGCATCGGAACGCCGCGCTGCCAGTCGTCGCGTTGTACGCAATAGTACCAGCCGGCGGCGGTGTTGCTTTCTGGATCGACGGGCTCGCTGGCAAGCTTTTCGAGCGCCGGTTGCACCGCTTTATAGGCTTGATATTGCTGTGCCCCGCGCGTGCGCTGCTCCTGCACGGCTTTGCTTAGGTCACGATCGCCAGTTTTAGGCGCTGCTTTGATCAACAGGGCAGAGATTTTTCCAGCGCCAATGAACTGCTCGTCCGTTAATGCGGCCTCGACCAGTTGCATGCCTTGAGCGACTAGTTCGCGCCGCGCGGCAGTCGTCATCGGCAGAGCCAGACATATTTCGACGGCGTCGTGCAACAGGGCCGTGCGATCGATCTGATAATTGCGATCGAGCGCGTCGATGGCGCGCCGTGCCGAGTTAAGCTCGCCTGTGTCGGCTGCCAGACGAAACGATTGCTCCAGTAGCACGTACTTTTCTGCATCATCGTTTGCCGCTGACTCGGCCGTTTCGTAGAGCTTGTCGGCGAGCGCTCGCTTCTCATCGAGTTGCTTGGACTGACGGACTTGCGCCAACTTGAAGACGTCGTCGAGTTGCTGTTCGATCTGCTGCGCGT
>JAEZGD010000476.1 GCA_023417165.1 Planctomycetota bacterium | reverse complement strand
CCGTCAGGCTGAGGAACATGATTCCTAGCACTTTGACGAACATCCACAGGATGTAGCGATCCAGAATCCCTGGCATGGCGAGCGCGCGACGTTTGCTTATCCGAAGTTGGTCGCGGTACGATACGAGCGCCGTGGGAAGCGGGTCAAGGCGAATCACGCCGCTCCGCCGCCTGGCAGCTTCTCGATTTCGCCGCGATGCCGCACAGCGCACCGATGGAATCCGACTCGCTAGCAATGCCAGCATGGTGGCAACGGATGCCGAGCGCGCTGGTCGGGCTGTTCTTTCCTGCGTCGTGCACCGGCTGCGGTCAGGCGTTCGCCGAGTACACGCCGCTCTTGCTATGCGCACGCTGTCGAGCTGCCATGGGGATCGGCTACGACAATCCTTGCCAGCGTTGTGCGATGCCGCTGTCGACTGCGGTGGGACCGAGCAGCGATTGTGCCGAATGCCAGCACCGCCGGCCCCGGTTTGCCAGCGCGGTCGCCATCGGCAAGTATGAAGGTGTGCTGCGACACTTAGTCTTACGGGCGAAGTCCGGCTTTGACGACGCCCTGGCGCTCACGCTCGGCGAGCATTTGGCCGAAACGCTCGCGCAGCGCGGTGTGGACGCGAGTTACGACAGCGTGATGCCGGTCCCCGTGCCTGGGGGACGCCGCTTCTTCCGTCGCATCAATGTGGCCGAAATTCTGGCGGAAGCCGTCGCCCGAGAGTGTGGCATGCCACGGCTGAGCGGCGTGCTGCAATTTGCGCGTGCGGTCCAGAAGCAGGCGAACCTGACTCCGGCTCAGCGAAGACGCAACGTGCGCGGTGCGATGCGTGTGACGTCCGACTTCGACTTACGCGGCGCGCGGCTGCTGGTTGTCGATGACGTGCTGACCACGGGAGCGACCGCCGACGAAGCCGCCAGGGCGTTGTTGGCGGCCGGCGCGGCGGTGGTTGAGGTGGCGGTCGCTGCGCGGGGTGTGGGCTACGCTTGAGGGCCGCCCGGCGTCGCCAAGATCGACTACAATGCATGGTTGGATCGAGTGCTTTCCGCTTTCGTGAATGAATCTGTCATGTCAGAGCGTCCCCGTCTTCGCCTTGGAACTCGCAGCAGCCCGCTCGCCCGGTGGCAGGCCGAGCATATCGCGGCGCGCCTGACCGCGCTGGGCATTGATGTCGAGATGATCCACATCACCACCCAAGGCGACGTCAAAGCGGGCCCGCTCGGCCAGATCGGCGGCCAAGGGCTGTTCACCAAAGAGATTCAGCGGGCGCTGCTCGACGATCGGATCGACCTGGCGGTGCATAGCCTGAAAGACCTGCCGACCGAGCATGTCGAAGGACTGACGCTGGCCGCCGTGCCGGAGCGCGAAAGCCCTGGCGACGTGCTGGTCAGCAACCAGGTGAAGTCGCTCGACGCGCTGCCAAAAGGCGCGCGGGTCGGAACCGGCAGCACGCGCCGCAAAGCGCAACTGCTGCATGCGCGACCCGATTTGCAGATTCTCGACATTCGCGGCAATGTCGATACGCGACTGCGCAAGCTCGACGAAGGCGAATACGACGCGATTGTGCTGGCCGAAGCGGGACTCACCCGGCTCGGCCTGACCGATCGCATCGCGCAAGTTTTGCCGCGCAGCATGATGCTGCCCGCAGTAGGGCAGGGGGCGCTCGGCATCGAAGCCCGCGCGACCGATACCAGCACGCTGGTGCTGCTCGCGCCGCTGAACGATGCCGCCACGCGACACGCAGTGCTGGCCGAGCGCGCCATGCTACGAGCATTGCGCGGCGGTTGCTTGGCGCCGGTCGGCGCTTGGGGGCGCATCGAAGAAGGCCAACTGCTGCTCGATGGCGTGGTGCTGAACGCCGATGGCACCCAGCGTTTGCATGCCGCAGGCACGGCCCATCCTGACGCCGCGGAATCACTCGGCGAACAAATCGCCCAAGAACTGCTCGCCGAGGGCGCCGCCGCGCTCATCGCCGGCAGCCGCACGGCCTAAGTAGCTCTCTATTAAAGTAGCCCTCTCGCTCCGCGAGAGGGAAATCTCTGCGGAACGTTGGCAGCGCGCGGAATGAATGCCAGCAGCAAAGTCATCTTCCGTCGCGGCGGATGAACCACGCCCAGATTTGCCGCTCGGCGGAGCGCGCGGCCGACGAATAAAAAACGCCCGCAGCGGAAAGTTTCCACTGCGGGCGATCAAAAACACGTGAGCCACCAGTCGTCGGCAAAGATAAGGCGATAAGAACGAAACAGGTTCCAATGCCCGGCGGCGTGTGCGCGGCTAGTCGTTGTGACTGGCTCCTAAGTGGTCGGTCGAGATCGCCAGTTCGGCAACTCGGCCTAGTTCGTTCAAGCTACGGCGTTGGCCTACCGAGTGCCACGCGCCGACATGCTTCAGTTCTGGCATGACTTCGACCAGCTGGTCGACCATCATTTGCGCCATGCGACGAATGGACGTCGAAGTCGAGCGTTCCAAAATCGCTTGCGCGGTTTTCATCAAGCGAATCATCCGAGCGCGTTCCAGCACCGGACGAGACAGTTGCGTGTCGGGCTCTTCTAACAACTCGCTGACGGGAACGTCGAGCGCCTTCTGCCACTTCAGCAAGTCGCTGATGTGCAGGTCGGTCGATTCGTTCTCTTGAGCCCGCAATCGGCGGACATCCAGGCCGATTTGCCGCGCCGCGCTACGCAGCGAAACACCTTGCAGTCGCCGGACGGTGCGAATGCGATGCATCCGCTTGCCTGGCGGCGTGGTCAACGCGGGCGCGGTGCTCACGACCGGAGTATTCACTACCGGAGTGATCGCCGGCATCGCGCTCATTGCCACTGTGGCCATTAATAGAATCTCCTCTTCTGCTTCGCGGTAGGCGCGCGAAGGCGTTCATGGAACGCAGTCCGATTGAAATACTTCTCTGGAATGCCGCCCGGCGATCGTACGCAGCGCGCACCCTGACAGCGAGGGAATCACAGGCGCGCAGCGGTCCCGATCGAATTGGCTCCTGTTGCCGCAGGCGGCACGTTCAGCGCAGGAGCGAACCCGGAAAAATTGAACGGAAAAAAGTCAGATACCTTCTCGCACTGTCCGCTGCGTGCGCGAACGAACCTAAATGGTTAAGTCAGGACGTTCCGTGGTCCCGGTTAACCCGTCGTGCAGCAAGCTTCACCGCCGTGAAACTTGTTCCCTCTGCCGACGTCCGACGTGACAATGCCCGCTGATGGCGCCGCCACGTCACCTTTCAGCGACTGAAGATGTCGCTTTTGGTGAGCTAAGCGTCTTGATATTAGGCCCGCTGATTTTGCCCGGCAAGGAGGCGGCAACGATTTTGTCAAGATTTTGGTGCGTAATGCAGCCGCAATCGATCGTGGTCTGCCCCCGGTCCACCGGGCCAATCTGCGTCTGTCCAAAGATGACAACGCAGTGCCAATCGTTACGTTGGCAAATTTCCGCAAAGAGGCGCAAAAAATTTGACTTATTCGCCTAAGGCGAAATCACGCAGGTGCGTCATCAGCCCCGTGCCCTTGCGTCGCGGCACAATCCGAGCGAGTTTTTCCGCTCCGTGAGCGTGCGCCAAGCGTAGATGTTGCAACGAGGGATTCGCTTCCAGTTCTTCCACCGCCGAGCGGCGAATCAACTGCGTGCCGCTGGCAGGCGCACGTTCGGCGCTGGCGCGCTCCACGCCGCGGCCCCAGTTCATCAGCTTGGTCAGCAGGTTGGCGTCCAGCGGCTTGATCTGCGGCTCCGCCCGGGCGAGCACCAGATCTTCGTCATGGCGCATTTCCCACAAGCGGCGCAAGCTGCGCGGGCTGATCGGTTCGTGCACGTCTTGCACGAGGACGAACTCGCCGGTCGTTTGGGACATGCCAGCCTGAATCGCGGCCGCAGCCCCGCGGCGGCGGCTCAGGCGGATCGATCGCAGTTGCGGAAACTGTTGCACAAGTTCAGCCGCGATTTCAGCCGTGTGGTCGGTCGAGCCGTCATCGACGATCAGAATCTCGAACCGTTCCGCCATGTCGGGCAAAACTTCCAACAGCCGACAGACTTGCTCGGCCAGCATCGCCTCGGCGTTGTACACCGGCAGCACAATGCTCAACGAAGGAACCAACGGTGCGCCCTTTCAAAAGCGGAAATCTCCCAGGCAAAGCCAACCTGGGATAACGAAGCGAAACTACTATCGTCCGCTGATCGAAAGTTGCTCAAGCTTGTCCGCGAGAGGTCGGCTGGCGCGAGTTGTACCGTTCAGCCCGGTCTGAGATGCCGGGCGTAGCCTCCTTTTCAGCCTGGCGACCGTAGGGGATAGTAAGAACATGCTCCCCGACTTTTCCAAAAATAACGGCCTGCTCCCCGCCATCGCTCAAGACGCCGCCACCGGCGAAGTCCTGATGCTTGCCTGGATGAATGCCGAATCGTATGCCGAAACGTTGCGCACCGGCCGCGCGGTTTACTTCAGCCGCAGCCGCAACAAGTTGTGGCGCAAAGGGGACGACAGCGGCCACGTCCAGCAGGTCAAAGGCATCTTTGTCGATTGCGACGCCGATACCATCCTGCTGAAAGTCGAGCAGGTTGGCGCTGCCTGTCACGAAGGCTATCGCAGCTGCTTCTTTCGCGAAGTCACCGCCGCAGGCGAAGTACACATCGCTGCCGAGCGTTTGGTCGATCCCGCGAGCGTCTATCGCAAAGACGCCTAAGCAGCGCGCGTCCCGTTAGCCCAAACGTTCTTGCCACTTCAGCGGATCGCGCGCGGTGCGCACGACATCAGGGCGGATAAACGCGGTTGACTGAGGCTCGTCGCAAACGGATCCGAAATCCGAACGGCCTGCCAGGCTTTCCCAGCGCCGCGCGAGTTCGGCTTGCTGCCATTCTTGCACTGTGGTGGCCGCCGGTTCGAAGGCCAATTCCTCGCGACGCGCTTCCAACGAACGGACGCGATCGAGTGCAGGAACGAACGAGTTTGAGGCTTGTGCGATCATTGAAAGATTCCTTAAAGCAACCTCCTTCGATCGTAATGCCCGCGCGCAAGCGGCGTCAATTCGCGCCGCGAGCTGATTGCAGATTCTGCTCTGTCATTTGCACCTTGCGTCTTAAGATGTGCTCGTTGTGCCGGCGAAGACGCCAATAAAGAACGCCTCACTATGAGGTCGATGGTGGCGCCGCGTTGAGCGACTTACTCCTCGAACGCAAACACGTGCTTCCAATCGTTCTTCATGCTGATCACGTTCCAGCGCCTCTCCTTCGCCACATCCATCAGCGATTGCGGAAACGCACCAATTTCGCTATCCGGCAAACCATTCGCGGGCCCGTAGGCGAACTCGCGCTTGGCATCATCGTGTAGCACCAGCATCATCAGCCGCGCACCCTTTCCGGCCGCGGTCCACTCCAACATCTCGCGATCGCCCAACGAATTGCCAAAGGCGGCGATCGGCCGCTTGCCAATGAACTTTCCGATTCCCACGGGCTTGCCGGCCTTGTCATCGATAAAGTCCATCTCGGGCAGTCGCATCAAGACCGGCTTGCCATCCAGCACCTCATAGCGCGTGCGGATCGAGGACCCGACCACCTGTTCGGAAGGAACGCCATAAGCGGCCAGCGTCATCGGCCGCATGAATTCGATGCCGCCGCCGGAGATGATGTAGGTCTTGAACTCGTTCGCCCGCAGAAACTCCAATAGCTCGACCATCGGCTTGTAGGTTAGCTCGGTGTAAGGTCGTTTGAAGCGCGGATGGCGCGCCGTTTCGAACCACTTCGTCACGATGGCTTCGAACTCTTCGGTGCTCATGTCGGAGTGAGTCGCCATCACAAGTTCGAGCAACCCTTTCTCACCCGCCGCGGTGAGCGCCGCGTGATCGTTTTCCAACACCGCCCGAAACGGCTGCTTCGTCCGCCATTCCGGATGCTTGTCGGCTAGCGCCTTCACGCGGTCGATGGCAAAGGTCAGCTGGGTATACATGGGCTGTTCGACCCAAAGCGTGCCGTCGTTGTCGAACGTCGCAATGCGCTCGGCAGGCGGCACGAAGTCCGGCGAGTCTTTCGTTGTGACCTTTTCGACGAACGCGACGATCGCCTCTTTGGTGGGCGTGTCGTTCCACGAGGGGAGTGGATCGGCCGCCCGCAGGTCGGCGACCATCCAGGCGAGACAGACGAACCAGGCGAGTACCGCCACTCTTGGCGCAAGAAGAATTCGCACAGCCACACCTCCATTTCCGGGGAGCGACCAGAACAGCGATCGTTTAGAAGTGCCCGCAGATCGCCCTGCGAGACTTGCGGCGCAAGCGAACCGCTTACTCACCGCAGCCCGAATTGTAGCGCCGCCGAAATCCTCGCGCCTAGCAGCAAAAGTACGTAGGCCTCTCACGCCGTCGAGTTCGCCCCATCAAGCCAGTGTTCCTCTGGGCAGCCTGTCGCCTTTCCAGCCAACGCCGCCCCTGGTTTAATGCGAAATGTTCCTCAAACTTCCGCTTGCCGGTAAATCCTATGC
>JAEZGD010000475.1 GCA_023417165.1 Planctomycetota bacterium | reverse complement strand
CTTCGGGTCCGGTTCCATCACCGCCAATCACGGCGAGCTTGATCGTTGACATAAGGGGGTAGCGTTAAGGGGCCAGGGTGGGGCAGTAAGCAGGCGACAAAGCCGCGAAAGAATCACGAATTGTAGCAGTTGGCCGCCCCTTTGCGTAAGTAGGTCGCCGGCCAAGCGATTCGGGACTACTGCCGCCAAAGGCCCAGTCTTTCCGCCTGGGCGAAGGCTTCGGCTTCTTTCAGGCGGCGATCAATCGAGGCCGAGTTGCCAGGAAACGCATAGAACCGCGCCAGCCCGACGGACAGCAGCGCTTCATTGAGCTGCTCGCCATCGCATTCGACATACGCCAGATATCGCCCTGCGCCGTCCAATCGGTGATTGTCGAGTTGCAAACGCACCGCGTCGCCATCAAGAAAGGCCGCTGTAAAGCGCTTGGCTTGCTCGAAGAGCGGATCGCCCGCAGGCGGCGTTTGCGTGCTGAGCAAATGGACGATGACTTCGCCTTGTGCTGCGTCCTGCACAACCACCAGTTGATTGCCGCTCAGTACGCGCACCACGCGGCAAGGGCCGTCGCGCAGGGACGGAACAGAAAAATCTCGCTGATTCGAAGCGTGCGAATACGTCAGCACGCGCAAGATGACCAGCGTAGCGACGCCGGTCCAAAACCAAAAGCGATTGGACGGAAGTCTGCGCCGTGGACGAGGCATTGCTCATCCCTTTCAGGCTCGACCAGTCGGACGCGCGAAGGCGTCCTATATCGCTTTGAAAACTAGTTGGGATTGAAGCCGAAGTGCACTGGTTGCTCGCGGCCCAGCGGGTTCTTGATGAACTCGCGATAGCAGCGTGGGCAAAGGTCGAAGTGCTTCTTTTGGTAGACGTCGTCGCCGATGTTCTCGTCGTCTTCCGCTTCCAGGCGTTCCAGGATCTCTTGCACTTCCAGCAGGTGATCGCGATCGTCGACCATCTCGTCGGCATCGACGGGATCCATCGCGGCGCAGACCTCGAGCTTCACAACGTAACGCAACTCTTCCTCCGGATCGATCATTTGCTTGCAGCGGTCGCACGAGAAATGAATCATCACCGGGCCCTCGCAGAAGGTGCGCTTCCACCTTCGATCTCCGTGCCGAAGGTGTCGACGCTGGCAACCGTTGGTGATTGCTTCGCGTCGCATTCATGTGATTCATCGTAATCCCAAAGCGCGCTGCGCAGCAAGCGGCGCGCGGCAAAAATCGCGAAGCAATGTTGCTGACGACAGGCAGAGAAAACTACTGCGCAGTTTAGAGCGGGGTGCTTGACAGCCAGGGCGATCCTGAAGTTGGCAATTGCTTTGGGCTGTGATACGATCAAGGCGTTGCAGCCTCCTGTGGTGGGTGCGCTGCAACGCAGGAATTGCCCGGCAGGAAGCAACGAGAGCGCCGTGTCAAGACGGTCGCAAGAGATCGTTGCCGCATGGTAGTGGCGACGATTCCCTGTGGCAGCCTTGTCTTCCGGCGCTTATTTCGCATCCGGAGGCTTCGCATGATTAGCGCGGATCCGAGTATAGCGCTCGGAGCGAGCGTGTTGGTGTTGAATCGCCATTACGTGGCGGTTCACGTCATCAACGCTCGCCGAGCATTGTCTTTGCTGTTCCGCGATTTCGCCGAAGTCATTCACATCGAAGACGGCCAGTACGCCAACTATGACTTCCCCAGTTGGCGCGCCATCAGCGAATTGCGAGCGCTGGCCAAGCAAGAGCACGAAGACTGGATTCGCGCCGTCAACTTCGAGATGCAGGTGCCACGCGTCATTCGCTTGCTAGAGTTTGATCGCGTGCCGCAGATGACGCTGCGTTTTAATCGTCGTAACCTGTTTGCTCGCGACGGTCATCGCTGCCAATACTGCGGCCGCAGTTTGCCTTCGCATCAGATGAGTCTCGACCACGTCATGCCGCGCAGTCGCGGCGGCGAAACCAATTGGGAAAACATCGTCTGCTCGTGCGTCGACTGTAACACCAAGAAGGGCGGACGCACGCCGCACGAAGCGCGCATGAAGCTGATGGCGCCGCCCAGGAAGCCTCAACAGAATCCGCTGCTCTCGGCCAAGCTGCGCCAGCCGAAGTACGCCATGTGGAAATCGTTCCTGCCTGCGAACAGCGTGCTGTTGGAAGTCGGATGAGTGGGCAGTGAGTAGTGGCGAGTGGTAAGAGAAGAAAGAAGAAGAGCGGAACCTGCCTCATTGGTCATTCTGTCATTCGTCATTACGCGGCACTTCGCCCCTCGCTAGCGCGCCACAAAAAAACGCCTGGGCATTGCGGAGAATGCCAGGCGTTTGAGGATTTGCTAAGTCGCGTGGACTAGCTCAGGCAGGCGGCACCGAGCCCAGCGGATCTTTCTTTTCGGTGATCACTTCGCACTGCGGCGCCATCTCGGCGTTGAGCGCGGTGAATTCGGCCCATTCTTCCGGCACATTGTCCTGGTGGAAAATCGCTTCGACAGGGCATTCCGGCACGCATGCCTCGCAGTCAATGCATTCGTCCGGATGAATGTAGAGCATTTGCTCGCCTTCGTAGAAGCATTCTACGGGGCACACGACGACGCAGTCGGTGTACTTGCAAGCAAAGCAGGGTTGAGCAACGACGTGAGCCATGGACCAGTGTCTCCTTATCGATATCTAGCAACGATCTTTATCGAAATGTCTTGACAGACAAAAGCGGTCAAAGCGGCATCGCTTACCGACGACGCGCGATAGCACTTTCTCGCCATCTTAGCGCCGCCCGTCAGGTCGCCATGCGCCCTTATTATCGGAGACTGATCGCCAGACGATCAACGCGGGGTGGCGAATATTTCGAAGTCGTTGCCAGATAACGGCTTTTTCACGACTCGAACGCGGACGATAGTACTCATGAGCGGTGGGGGTGTCAAGCAGCAATGATTATGCACATGGTGCGCCGGCCGACCCACCCGATCCGCTCATTTGACTTGCCTGCGGGTAGTCGCGTATTTAGAATCGTTGTGATCCCAAGTGTTGGCGGCATGCGCGCTCACCTGGGCGATCTTCTCGCATCATCTTCAATGGCTCTGAGGTTCTCACTGTGGCGCTGTCTTCTGTCGACCGCGAACTGCTGGACCGATGCCTGACGGCGAAGCCTCGTGCATGGGAGGACTTCGTCGATCGGTTTTTGGGGTTGGTGATCCACGTCATCAACCACTCGGCACAATCGCGCGGGCAAAAACTAAGTTCGCAGGACATCGAAGACTTGGCTGCGGATGTCTTTCTCGCCATTGTCGTCAACGACTTTGCCGTGCTGCGCCGCTTTCGTGGTGACAGTAGCCTAGCGACGTATCTGACCGTCGTGGCACGTCGCGTAGTCGTGCGTGAATTGCTTAAACGCAAGCATGGCACCGAGTTGCACGACGGTGAACATACCGACGCTGCCTATCCTTCGGCCGAACAGCGGATCATGGATCGCGACGAGATCGACCGTTTGCTCGATGGCCTGGAAGGAACGGAAGCAGAGGTCGTGCGGCTCTATCACTTGGAAGGCAAGTCATACGCTGAGATCAGCAAGATGACGCATGTGCCAGAGAATAGCGTGGGTCCCACGCTCAGCCGGGCGCGAGCCAAGATCCGCGCGAATGCGAATTCGGCTGCTTCGTAGTCGTCGCGGCTTGTTGATTACCGCAAACCGCCTAGTCCGCGCACCTTGGGCTGGTAGCCCATTTGTGGTCGATTTTCTATTCGCCCAACTGTCCCGCTCGCTGGAGGGTGAAAGTTGGGGTCGGCCACGTTCACCATTTGCGAGCCATTGAAGCTCGGCATCGCAAAGAGCTGTTCGGAGCTCGTCGAAAGCTGATTGATCCGAAATTCGGTCACATCGAGCGAGAATGCTAACTGCGCCGGTGGCAATTGGATCTCCACCTTGTGCGGCAGCGAGACCCCTTCGGCCGGATAGTGGCGATGATTCGAAGCTTTCGCCGAGGCGATCAATTGCCCGCGCGGGTCGTACAGGTGTTGTTCTAGAATCCAGCCGTAAACGTTGTTGACGATCATCACGCGCGTCAGCTCGCCATCAGGTGCAAACACCTTCGAGCGGACTTCCATGCGATGATTACCGCGATCGAACGGACCTTCATGCTGCCCGGCGGGATCGAAGTACATCAGGCCGAACGCTTCCGAGATCCATTCCGGCTGGATCGGCACAAGCTGCCGCGCGGCGCTGCCGGCGAATTCGTTGTGCTTGGCGTAGAAGACCGCTTCGTTCCGCTTCGCCCACATCCAGAACATCTCGGAGTTGCTGCCGACGTCGAGTTCTGCACCGGTCAGGCCGGTCTCGACGCGAAAACGCAGATTGCGTGGGCGTTCGATCGCGAGCTTCGCGGTTAACGTGGGCAGGCCATCGAGCGAGATGCGGGCGCGCTCGGTTTCGAGCTGGCGCACCGGATTGCTGTTGATGTGCTGCGCGATTTGCTCGATCGTTGGCGGCCCTTGAAAGGCCATCGGTGCCTGCGGCGCTTTCGCCCACGTGCGCCACCATGCGCAGCCCGGCAGCATTGCCAGGCAACACAACACTGTCATCAAGCGTAGTAGGGGCGACATCATGTCTGGTCTTTCTGGGACGGGTTTCCTACCCGTCGCGGGCGCCGCTGGCTGGCAAAGCGGCGGCGCTATCCGACGTTATTCTGCATAAAGCAATTTTGCGATCTCGTCCTGAATCTGCTGCACGCGTTCGGCTGGGGGCAGCACGACCGGCGTGCGATACTCTTGTTCGTTGCGCGGGCAGAACAGGACCGCCACTTCCCTGCCCTGCTCATCCGTTTCGGTATTCTCTTGGCGAACGACGCGGCGGCGAATCATCAGCAGCGCCAGCACGTAACGCACGTCGAGCTTCTCTTCGTTGCCTGCCAGTTGCTCGAAGTAATGCAGCATGACGTCGTTGGGCGCCCAATGCAGCTTCTTCGCTCCCGCGCCTGGCATCTGCGACTTCCAAAAGCCAATGGTCCCTTCAGGCGGGCCTTGCCAGGCTTCTTCGGAATAGTCACGGCGCGTGACTTCGGCCCCTTGCTGCACCAAGGCCGAGAAATACGTCTCGCCAGGGCGCAGTTCGCGCTCGGTAGCGAAGCATTTGCGGGTGCAGCGTTGGATTTCGAAGTCGAGCATAACTGGCTTTGCGTTGTCCCCTCGCCGAGCGAGAAGACCAAGGACCGATCAGTGCGCGGGAATGGTACGCGAAACGGCCCGTTGGCTCAATACGCAGTGAAGAAGCGTGTGCTGCTCCCTCCCTCGCCGATTTTGATCTCGACCCGACGCGTGCAGCGCGGGCAATGCCCGACATAGGCCGTCCGCTGACGATTGGCGTAAATCCGGCTGTAAACGCCGCAACAAGCGAATTGGATGCCTAAAAAACCGCCTCGCCGCGTGGACTCTTCGCCACTCGGCCCTTCCGGCGTCGGCTCGCTCGACAAATCGAGAAAATCGCC
>JAEZGD010000451.1 GCA_023417165.1 Planctomycetota bacterium | reverse complement strand
GATCAAGAACGGAGTTTCTTATGATTCTGCTCGCAGCCGGTTCGTTCATGCACTTCCTGTTCGGCACCTTGATGCTGGTCATCTCGGTGTTCTTGATCCTGTTGGTGCTAGTGCAACGCGGTCGTGGCGGTGGTTTGACCGGTGCGTTGGGTGGTGCAGGCGGTCAAAGCGCCTTCGGCACTAAAGCTGGCGATACCTTTACCCGCATTACTTACGGCGCGGCCATTCTGTGGATCTTTGTCTGCATGATGGCGATCAAAGTGCTGCAAGTTCCCGCGCCGCTCGCGGGCGGACCTTCGCGTCCTGCCGTGAAGTCGACGACTCGCCCGTCGGACGCGACCGAAACGCCGTCGGCCACGACTCCTGCGGCCACCACGCCGTCGGATGCTGGCGCGGCCGTCACGCCCGAAGCGCCCGCGACCGAGACGCCGGCTCCGGCCGAAGACGCTAAGTGATCGATTCGCCTTCGTCACCTTTGGATCTGCGCAATCTATGCTGCTGAGCATGACCGGCCACGGCGAAGCTCATCGCCGTCACGAGAAAGTGGCGGTGGCGATCGAGGTGCGCACGATCAACAGTCGCTACTTCAAGCTGACGCTGCGAACCAACGACGTTTACAACTCGCTGGAATCGTCGATCGAAGCGGTGGTGCGAGAACGCATCCGCCGCGGCACGCTGCAGGTCAATTTGCGTGTCGATCGCCAGCCCTCGCCCGACGACTTTCAGATCAGCGACGTCGTGCTGGCCAGCTACCACAAGCAGCTGCGCCTGCTGAGCGAAGAGATCGGCCTGGTCGAAAGCGTGCGGCTCGATGGCTTGCTGAACCTGCCTGGCGTGGTACTTGATCGCACCAGCCAGCGGCGCGATGCGGAAGCTGATTGGCCGGTGATCGAAGCGACGCTCAAAGAAGCCCTCGATAACCTGGCCAGCATGCGCGTGGAAGAAGGCCGCGCGATGGAAGTCGATCTTGCGGCGAATTGCCAGATCATCGCCAAGCAGTTGGAGTCGATCGTCGCCCGCTCGCCGCTGGTGGTGGACGCCTATCGGGCTCGCATGACCGACCGCTTGAACAAGCTTTTGGCCGAGCTGGGCGTGACGATCACCGCCGCCGATGTGGTTCGCGAGGTCGGCCTGTTCGCCGAGCGGAGCGATATCGCCGAAGAGACCGTGCGGCTGAAAAGCCATCTCGAACAGTTCGAAACGATCATGCGGACCGAAGAAGCGTGCGGGCGAAAGCTCGAGTTTGTCACGCAAGAGATGTTTCGCGAGACGAATACGATGGGCTCGAAGGCCAACGACGCCGAGATCTCGCGGCACGTCATCGAGATCAAAACCGCCATCGAGCGGATGCGCGAGATGATTCAGAATGTTGAGTAGCGACGCCCGGTAATCGCCGCCCGCTGCAAGTTACGACTGGCCCGTCCGGACCCTATGCCCACGCCTGCTGCCCCCCAACTCGTGATTATTTCCGGCCCCTCGGGTGCTGGTAAGAGTACGGTGGTGCGCGGACTGATGGCCTGCGATGCGGTGCCGCTGCGGCTGAGCGTGTCGGCCACCACGCGGCCGCCCCGCCAAGGCGAGGTGGATGGGATACACTATCACTTCCTGACGCATGCCGAATTCGCCAGCCGCAAAGAGCGCGGCGAGTTTCTGGAGTGCAAAGAAGTGTTCGGTCGCGGCGACTGGTATGGAACGCTCAAAAGCGAAGTCGAAGCGGGCCTGGCCGCCGGCGACTGGGTGGTGCTCGAGATCGACGTCGAAGGCGCGCTGGCGGTGCTCGACGAACGCTCCGACGCCATTACGATCTTCATCGATCCCGGCACGCGCGAAGAACTAGAACGCCGCCTGCGCAGCCGCAACACCGACAGCGAAGCCGCCATTCAGCGGCGGCTGGAAGTGGCCGATCGCGAGTTGGCGCTGGCCAATCGCTACACGCATCACGTGGTGAACCACACCGTCGCGCAAGCTGTCCAAGATATTTGCGCGATCCTGAGACAAGAGAGTCAAAGCGCCGGGCAAGCGGCCCCCAAATCGACCCGCTAGGGACCGCCGGAACGAATCGCCCCGCTGCCATACAATCGACACACCCGCCCTTTTTCGGAGAAGAACAGATGCTGGAAGACCTGAAGGAAGAGACGATCGTCAATAAGGTTGGTGGTCGCTTCAAGCTGTCGACGCTGATGCAAAAGCGCCTGGTGCAGCTCAACCAAGGGAGCCGCCCGCTGGTCGATATCGGCACGCCAGACAAGATGCAAATCGTGCTGCAAGAGATCCTCCAGGATAAGATTTACCTGGACACCTCCAACGAAGTGCGGATCACCGGCAACCTGCCGAGCGAAGGCCCTGAGTTCGACCTGAGCGATCTGTAGTCGTTGCTCTGCGCGAGAGGACTGCGTTTATCATGTCCCTGGCCAACCGCGAAATCTTAATCGGCGTCACCGGCGGCATCGCGGCCTACAAAACCGCGATGCTGGTGAGCAAGCTCGTGCAGGCTGGCGCCAAGGTGACGGTGGCCATGACACCGGCCGCGACGAAGTTCGTCGGAGCGCCGACCTTCGCCGCGCTCACAGGACGGAACGTCGCTACCGAAGTCTTCGACGATCCCGATTATCCGCTCGGCGCGCATATCACGCTGGCTCAGCAGGCGGAACTCTTCTGTGTCGCTCCGGCGACTGCAAACTTCCTGGCCAAGTGCGCTCACGGTCTGGCGGACGACCTGCTGAGCACGCTGTACCTGGCGACTCCGGCGCAGGTGCTGGTCGCCCCGGCGATGAATTGCGAAATGTGGGAGAAGGCCGCCACGCAGCGAAATTTAAAGCAGCTTCTTTCCGATGGCGTGCAAGTTGTCGATCCGGAATCGGGCTGGCTGAGCTGCCGTCAGCAAGGCAAAGGCCGCATGGCCGATCCCGAAACGATTCTGGCCGCGATTTCGGCGCGATTAGCCGGATAAAGCATCACCAAGCCCAGGTTTCCATTGCCAAGGCGATTTTGGAACTTGGCACTTGGACCTGGGAACTTTGGTTGTCATGGCGCGCATCCTCATCACTTCGGGCCCGACCCGCCAATACCTCGATCCGGTGCGTTACCTGACTAACGGCTCGAGCGGCCGCATGGGCAAAGCATTGGCCGAAGCCGCGCTCGCCGCCGGGCATGAAGTCGTGATCGTGAGCGGCCCGGTGACCGTCGAATATCCGCCCGCCGCGCGCGTCGTTCCGATTGTCTCGACCGAGGACTTGCTGGAAGCCTGCCAGCGCGAGTTTGCGACCTGCGATGGCGTGATTGGTGCCGCGGCGCCGTGCGACTATCGCCCGATGCGGGTCGAAACCCACAAGATCACCAAGACCGGCGAACCGCTACGGCTGGAACTGATCGAAACGCCCGATGTGATGGCCACCTTGGGCGCCACCAAGCGGCCGGGGCAATGGTTGGTCGGTTTTGCGCTCGAAACCGACGATCAACGCTTTCGCGCACTCACCAAGTTGGAAAAAAAGAGCTGTGACCTGATGGTCCTCAATGGCCCGGCCGCCATGGACGCGCTCGATAACTCCGTCGAAATCCTCGACCGCAGCGGCCAGGTGGTGACGCAACTGGCTGGCACGAAAGAGCTGGTCGCCGAAGGCATTTTGGCGACGATTGGGGCCAAGCTGCTTGCTTCATAGTCGCCTTTCGCTCCGCGAAAGTAGCGTCTCGCCGTCGTTCAACTC
>JAEZGD010000430.1 GCA_023417165.1 Planctomycetota bacterium | reverse complement strand
CGCCCATCTCGATGGCCAGCACCGCTTCGGCGATCCGCCCGCCAGCGCCAGCGCCGACGATACCGCAACCCAGCACGCGCTCGGTTTCGGGTTCGACCAACCACTTGGTCAAACCTTCGGTGCGGCCCAAGGCTTGAGCGCGACCGCTCGCCGCCCAGGGATAAACCACGACCTCATAGGCGCGGCCTTCGCGCTTGGCTTGTTCTTCGGTCAGGCCCGCCCAGGCGATTTCGGGATCGGTGAAGACGACCGCGGGAATCGCTTGCTTATCGAAGACGACATTCTTGCCGAGGATCGCTTCGACCGCGATCTTGCCTTCGGCAGTGGCCTTGTGAGCCAGCATCGGTTCGCCGGAAACGTCGCCGATGGCGAAGATGTGCGGCACAGCGGTGCGCTTCTGCGCATCGGTTTCGACGAAGCCGCGTTCGCTGACGACGACGCCGGTGTTTTCCAAGCCAAAGCCACGGCTGACAGGACGGCGGCCGACCGAAACCAGCACGCGGTCGTAACGCTCGGTGCCGTACTTGGCCGGGCCTTCAAAGGCGACTTCCACCTTGTCGCCACGGTCGCCAATCGAGCCAACCTTGGTGTTCAGGAAGATGCGTTCGCCGAACAGTTGGCTGATGCGCTTCTGCAGCGGCTTGACCAGATCGCGATCGGCACCTGGCAGTAGGCCGTCGGTCAGTTCGACGACGCTGACCTTCGAGCCGAGGTTGGCATAGACCGTGCCCATCTCCAGGCCGATATAGCCGCCGCCGATGACGAGCATCGTTTCGGGAATGTCTTTCAGGTCGAGCGCGCCGGTCGAATCCATCACGCGCGGCGAACCAATGTTGAAGGCTGGCGGCATCGTGGGGACCGAGCCGGTCGCCAAGATGCAGTGGTCGAAGGTCAGCTTGCGATCTTCTGGAATCGAAGCATCGTCGCCTTCGAAGGTCAGCGTGTTGGCGTTCTCAAAGATGCCCTTCGCCTTGATGACGGTGATCTTGCGGCGCTTGGCGAGTTGGGCCAGACCGCCGGACAGGGTCGTGATGACCATTTCCTTGCGAGCGCGGACCTTGTCGATATCGACCTTGCCGACCGCGACTTCAACGCCCCATTCTTCGTTTAGTTCGTGGGCTTCGCCGATCACCTTGGCGACGTGCAGAAGGGCCTTCGAGGGAATGCAGCCCCGCAGCAGGCACGTACCGCCCAGGCGGGCGTCGGCCTCGACGATGACTACTTCCATCCCTTCGTCAGCGGCCAGAAAGGCTGCCGCGTATCCGCCAGGACCACCACCAACAACGACCAATTGGGTATGCATTTGGTAAGGCTCGCTTGCTGCTCCGCGTCTAAGTCTGGATCAGGACGCAGTTTACAAGCAATTGCTAAAGGCGCGTAGGGGCGGACCGCGAGGGGCTGATATGCGGCCAGACTTGTCTCAAGTCCCCAGATAGTAAGGACTTGCTGTCATTCCCAGAACAGGGCTTGCTAGCTGCGCCCAAAACAGACAAGGCACATGTCGTCGTTCTGCGGGCCGCGCCCCACAAAACGGCGGATGTCGTCGACGATCGTTTCGCCGAGCTTTTCGGGACCCGCGCCCGACTGTACGTGACGGCGAATGCGGTCGATGCCGAAGAATTCGCCCCGCAGGTCCATCGATTCGTTGATGCCGTCGGTATAGAGCACGATCGTATCGCCAGGGCGAAGCTGAATCGTCGCCTGTTCGTAATTTAAGCCTTCGGCGATGCCCAGCGGCAGACCGACTTCTTGATGGCCTGGCTCTTCGAGTTCGCCGCTGGCGCGCCGCACGATCGGGCACATGTGTCCCGCGTTGACGATTGCGACGTCGCCGGTCTTGGGATGCACGGCCGCCATCACAAAGGTCACGAAACGATCGGTCTGCGCGCGGCACAAACGTTCGTTCAACTGCGTGACCGCTTGCGCAGGCTTTGCTCCGGTCGCCAAGGCGATGCGCACCTCGCTCGAGAGCTTGGCCATCATCAGCGCGGCTGCGACGCCGTGGCCAACCACGTCGGCCACCAGCACGGCGGTGCGACCATCGGGCAGCAAGATATAGTCGTAGTAGTCGCCACCGACGTAAGCCGCCGGGGCGTAAAAGTCATAGAACGTAAAGCCGGTCAGGTGCGGGCGATCATCGGGCAAAAAGCCTCGCTGCACTTCGTGAGCCAGTTCTAAATCACGTTCCATCGCGCGCTGCTTGAGCGATTGATCGTGCAGTTTGGCGTTGTCGATGGCGATGGCGGCTTGCGTCGCGATCGCGCCTAGCACTTCCAGATCTTCTTTCTGAAAGCGATGTCGTTGATCGAGCGTATCGATCTGCAGCACGCCAAACGCGTTGCCTTCGCTATCGACCAGCGGCGCGCACATCATGCTGCGGATGCGAAAATCGGCGATGCTTTGGCTCATCTCGAAGCGCTGATCGTTGGCGGCGTCGGCCGACAGAATCGCTTCCTTCGACTGCATGACTTGGTTGCAAATCGTGCGGCTGATACGAATGGTGTCTTCGTTCTCTTCGCGGCGCACTTTCGTCCAGCGCGGCACCAGCCGGCCATCGTCCTCGCGCAACACGATAAAGCCGCGATCCGCCTGCACAAAGATTTTGAACAGGACGTTCAGCAGCTTCGGCAACACTTCGTCAAGCGCAAGCGCCCGGCCGAGCGATTGCGAGATTTCGAGAATCGCGGTCAGTTTGGCTTCGGGACTGGCGCTCAGCTTCGCCCCTTTCAGCGACACGTCCAGCCGCGACATCACGGTTGAGGACGGTTTCTCTTCGTCGTCGACCAGCAGTGTGGTGAAGCCGGAAGGGGGATCGCCGACCAGCGCCGATGACGCGGTCTTATGCTGAAAGG
>JAEZGD010000418.1 GCA_023417165.1 Planctomycetota bacterium | reverse complement strand
CGTTGGCCCCAGGCCGTAGCGCGACTTGCCATCGGTCAGCCGATCGGTGCGATAGTTCGCCGGATCGAAGTAATAAACCTGGTTGTTCTCGTTGCCGCCGCTGCTCATCGTGAGCAGAATCGCGCCGTCTTTCGCACGTGGCAAAAAGCCGCCGCCGACCGGCTCTTCGTAAAACGTAATCTGCTCGCGGCGACCGCCGGGCGTGTAAACGCGATGTAGTTGTGCGCTGTTGGCAAACCGCGTGCGAATCAAAAGACCATTGCCATCCGGTGCCCAACTGCTGAACGACGCGCCGCGCACGTTTTCGTAGCGATCAAGTTGCTGCAACAATTCGTCCGAGACCGCCGGCACACCGGTGGTTTCGATCGCCGCCGGGCGATGCGGATCGTCCGCCTCGGCGGCGAGGACTGGTGCACAGGTCAGCAGCAGGAGCGCTGCGGTCAGCACACCGCGGGTGCGCAGGGTGTTCGCTTCGACAACGCATCGCAACATGACGACTATTCTCCTTCGAGTTCGCTGAGCAACGGCGGTCGCAGGTCGAGGTCCAAGACCTGCTCGCACCAAGCGGCTAACTGCAACAGTTCCAATTCGTGTTCGAGTCCGCGCCCGTGTGGCTTGATGATCTGCAATCCGCAGGGCAAGCCATCGCTGGCCAATCCGCAGGGCACCGTCGCCACCGGCACGCCGGCCAGGCTCCACGGCACATTGAAACGTGCGTCGCCAGTGGTGTCGGGCGGCGGCGCGGTCGAGGTCGTCGCCGGGCAAACCAGCACATCCAGCCGCGGATATTCAATTTGCAAATGCAGGCGAAACGCCCGTTGATATTCTAGCGCCGCGTCGTAGTCGCGCTCGCTGGTCTGCAAGCCTGCGTGCAGCAGGGTCGCAAGTTGCGGCAAAAACTGTTGAGGATGCGCGGCGAATGCATCGCCATGATAGCGCGCGGCATCGACCGACATCAGAATGCGATGCACGCGCGCCGTATCGTTCCAGCCTGGCGGCAGCGGCACGTCACTCACCGGCGCGCCGGCCGCCCGCAGCTTTTCAATCGCCAGATTCGTGACGCGCGTGACCTCCAGCGACGCATGTTCGCCGAAATAATCGCGCAGCACGCCAATCACGGGCGGCCGCGTCACATCGGGAGCGCTCGGACGCTCGCGCAGCAGGCTCCAAACCAATTGCAAATCGCTCATGCGACGCGCAAAGAGGCCAATGTGGTCGAGATGTGGACTCACCGGCACGACGCCCGCTTGCCACTGCGGATCGAAAGCCGGTTTGAAGCCACTCACACCGCAAAAACTGGCGGGGCGAATGATTGAGCCGCCGGTCTGCGTGCCCAAGGCGATCTGGCATTGCTCCATCGCCACGGCCGCGGCTGAACCTGCGCTCGAACCACCTGGCGAGCGCTGCAAGTTCCACGGATTGCGGGTCGGTGCCGGATCGAAGCACGCGAATTGGCACGTTTCGGTCTTGCCCAGGATCGTCGCACCATGCTGCCGCAACAGCTTAACAATCGGCGCATCGACGGTCGCGATATGTTCCGCTCTCAGTGGCGAAGCGGCCAGTGTCGGCCAGCCCGCGACGTCAATCACATCTTTCACGCCTACCGTCACGCCGGCCAGCGTGCTGTTGTCGCCGTTGAAGGGCACCTCCGCCCGCTCGGCGACGCGCTGCCAGGCATGAATACGCGGATCAAATCGGCGGATGGTCGCCCGGCAATACTCTTCGATCTCACCCGTCGTCAGGTCGCCCCGGTGCATTTGCAACAGGGCATCGGCGATAGAAGGCAAACGCGTTAGCATAGGCAAACATTATGAGGTAATGAGGAGCCATTGTCTATGAACGCACGTTATCGCTTTCGTCCCGAACAGATCGCGCCTAACGTGTGGATCGCGCCAGGCGCGGTGGTCCTGGGTGATGTGACCATCGGCGAAGCATCGAGTGTCTGGTTCAATGCGGTGGTGCGCGGCGATACCGAGCAGATCATCATCGGGCGTCAGACAAACGTGCAAGACTTATGCATGTTGCATGCAGATCCCGGCCAAGTTTGCCAGCTTGGCGACCGTGTGACGCTTGGCCACGGCGCGATCGTGCATGGCGCGGTTGTCGAAGACGATTGCCTGATCGGCATGCACGCTGTAGTGATGAACGGCGCGCGGATTGGCACAGGCAGCATCATTGGGGTCGGGGCGGTGGTGACCGAAGGCACCCTCATTCCTCCCCGCTCGCTGGTGCTAGGCCTGCCTGGCAAAGTCGTGCGGGCGACCGATGAGCGCGACTTAGAACGTATTCGCCATGCGGCCGAACATTACGCCGCCGCGGCGATCGAAGCGGCTCAATCCCAGTAATTGCAGGCCAGCGGCTAACGCACGTAAGCGAAGCCTTCGACACCGAGCTTGAGCCGAAACACGGCTTCTTTCGCAGCGACGGTGACGTACAGATAATCGCCATGAAAATGGCAATTCGTGGCTTGCAGCCCGCCAGCATCGTACTGTCGCACGAGTTTGCCGGACGCGACATCGACGACGTTCACCACGCCGCCCGACCACATGCCCACATAGCAGCAGCCCTGAGCATCGAAGATCAAGCCATCAGGCTCGAACTTGCCGCCGCGAAGGTTGCCGTCGTCCTCAGTCGGAAAGTCAATCAGCACGCGCTGCTTGCCGACCGCGCCATCGGCGGCCAAATCAAAAATCAGCAAGCGAAATCGAGCGCTCTCCGCCACCACCAGGTGCTTTTGATCCGGCGTCAGGC
>JAEZGD010000412.1 GCA_023417165.1 Planctomycetota bacterium | reverse complement strand
GGCCAGTGCTGGTGTTCCGCTGTGGCTCGAAGTTACCTGCGTCGATTCACATCGGGCCTTTTCGTTACAGAGTGAGCCCGCGCGAACAGCCGCCACGCACTCATCGAAGCCATTATTCGTCGGCAGCACTCCTCTTGCTGTCGTTCGAGCCGCCCACGAAGTAACCACCGATCAGCAACATTCCACTCAGGACGAGCGGGGCAACCGCCAAGACAATGAGTGCCCGAGCGCTTTCGGCGACGATTCGCATCTCTTCCCCGGTCATGTCGCGGAGTTCCGCGTAATGCATGTCGATCAAAAGCACGGGCAAACCGACAAACACATATACAACCCATAGCAGCGCCAATAGATAACTGACGATCGCCAAGATTCTCATCTGCCTCGTTCCCCTGCCGAATGCGGCCAGTGTTCGTCACCAGCCGGATTGTATCCCAGGCAGGAGTTGCCTAGAAAGCTAGTTCAACTCCCCACTGCAGTTCCGGACTTTCGAAGAGAGCGCAATGGTCTTTGAAGACAAACTGGGGTTTCGTCGTCTTCGCAATCCGTGTGATGGCGCAGCCATTGCCGCAGCAGAAGCCAAGCTCGGCCACTCACTTCCGGAAGATTTTTGTCAGTTCCTATTAGAGTGGAACGGCGGTATTTTTCCCCAGGCAGCGACGTACTTTGTCGCGGACGAGGACGATGTTCGCGCCAACCATCTGTCGGTAATGTTTGGACTGTTTGACGAAAGCGACATTGAAGATATTCGAGCCTCGCGAAAAGCCTATGGGTTCGATGTCGCGGTTCCGCAGGGCATAATCCCGATCGGCAGCAATAATCACTGGGATCTGGTTTGCATCTCTTTAAATGCTGCAGAATATGGCATTATTTACGCCTGGATTCCCGGCGAACCTTGGGTCGACCAATCGCCTACTCGCGAGTATCTGAATTTCGTTTCTCCAAACTTCCGGTCCTTTTGGGATTCCCTCGTGGCCACAGAGGAATGATCGCGGGGTGATCTGGTTTGCTCGCTAGGTGCCACTGGCCTCCGGCCAGTGCTCAGTGTTCCGCCGGGGCTCGAAGTTACTCGTGGAAGTTCACTTCCTGCCTTTTCATTAGGAAACGAACCTGCGAGCCCAAGGCGTCTGAATGAGGCATTATCTCAGGCAGGCATCACTCGTAATGCTTGCGGAATCAGGGGGCTCACGCCCCCCGCTCAGGAAGTCGGGTGCCACTCGTCACGTTTCCTGGGTTGCTTTGGCGTTATAGGCGTCGATGGTCCTCGCCGAATAGACCAGCGTCGCGCCTGCGTTGATCGCCATGGCGACGCCGAGCGCTTCGACAATCTCTTCCTTCGACGCCCCGGCTCTTTGCGCGGCATCGGTGTGGGCGTTGATACAGCCGTCGCAACGTAACGAAACGGCGACCGCCAGCGCAATCAATTCGCGTACCTTGGCATCCAGATGCGGGCCCTTCGTACTTGCTTGTGCCAAGGCATTATAACCTTTCACAAGATCGGGCTTGGCAATCGATATCTCCTTGACGGCCGCATCGATCTGACTGCCGTAAGCCTTCCAGTCCATCATCATGGGTGCGCTCCCTAATGCGAAGTTTGCGGCCGGGCGATACCGGACTTGAAAAACGGCCCGAAACATCGCTTGGCCACTAAGGTGTAAACAACCTGCGCGGCACCGCTCATTTTCGCGCCGGTATTCGCCCAGAGCAAGCAGCGCACTCGGTAGCAGCGACGCAAATCAACGCGTCTTTTGTGACGTATAAAGCGTGGATAAACTGGGGTGACGATTACTATCGGCGCACTCGTTCTCCGCTACAAAGGCCTTCTTTTATGGCAACCGACCGTGATCGCATTGAGATCCAGGAAAAGAAGCCGGGCATCATCTGGATTATCGTCTGCGACTTACAGACCAAGGTTGCGGAAGGAGAGACCGGTCCAAGCTATTCGCACCACTGGACGGGACGGTCGTGGCAGCGCAGCGACGGCGACGGTGCTCACATCTACACCAGCCGGAAAACAGCCGAAGTGTATCTCAAGGAAGATATGCGCGTGATGCTGCGAAAGTTGCCGGCACAATAATGCCCAGGCCTCCCCGCCGGGTGCCCCTCGCCTCCGGCTAGTGCTCGTGTTCCGCCGCGGCGTGAACCTTCTGCGGCTGCTGGCTTCGCGTGACACCTCAGACTTCAGCACCGTCGATGGATTAACGTTCCGCAAAGGGGAGCGCGGATACAGGGGGCTGACGCCCCCGCTCTGGAAGCAGAAAAGAATGTCGCCACGAACTCCTTCGTTATTGCGAACCAACACTTGACCAATTCACTAGACACGGGTACGATTTTGCGCTCCTTGGCAATTCGTAGTGGCATGAGTTTCAGGCGGCATGCAGTTCAAACACTCGCCACCCATCAGGCAGGTAATGCCCAGGCATAAAGTCAGGTATCATTCTGGCATCGCAACCGACGTAAGCATCGAATGGACAAGTATTTGCTCGATCAGCCATCCCCAGAAAAGCATGGCATATTCCTGGCGCCTTAGGCATGCGGCCATGGGCTCCAGTCGCACCGGCTGTGTCAGGCGGAGCGTCCGGGGCGGTTCTGTCAGCCTGGCGGCTTAGGGTGAATTTGCCCTGCCGGGGCTTTCGATGAGAGAGAGAAAGGCGGCATCAGGTCGCCACTTTCTTGACG
The DNA here is from genome assembly GCA_023417165.1 of Planctomycetota bacterium. Classification (GTDB taxonomy): domain Bacteria; phylum Planctomycetota; class Planctomycetia; order Pirellulales; family Pirellulaceae; genus JAEZGD01. Next base: position 4,632 of record JAEZGD010000412.1, on the reverse strand, counting down.
ACGGAGCGGCAGGATGAAGACGAGCCTTAGCAACCTTCTGTTGGAGAAGGACATTCTGCTGGAAAGCGGCACGAACGAGCTAGAGGTTCTAGTGTTCAAGCTGGCCGACTATACCTTTGGCATCAACGTGGCCAAGGTCCGCGAGATCATGTCATGCGCGCCAATCACCAGCCTCGCCCAGGCGCATCCTTCGGTGCTTGGCGTCATGAAGCTGCGCGAGGTAGTGGTGCCGGTTGTATCGCTGCGTCGGCATTTGCAGGTGCCAGAGAGCGAAGCAACCAGCGACCAGAAGCTGATCCTGGCCGACTTCAACGCGCATCAAACCGCATTTGTCGTCGATAGCGTCGAGCGCATCCATCGTTTGAGCTGGGAACAGATATTGGCGGTACCGGCCATCAGTTCCTTGTCTCACTCGCCCGTCACTGCGGTCGCGCGCATCGATCAGCGGTTGGTCATCATGCTCGACTTCGAGATGATCGTCGATCAAGTAACGCAGCAATACTTCCGCACCGCGGCGATTGCCAACCCGCAAGGCCTCGCGCGCGGCGAGTTGCGCGTGCTCTTGGTCGATGACAGCGCCACGGTGCGTGCAGTGGTCACAGATACGCTTCATGCCAGCGGCTACACGCAAGTACGCGCCTTTGCGAATGGTCACGAAGCTTGGACTTGGCTGCAAACGCAAGTCGCTGCCGGTCGCGATCAAGCGTCGATTGCCGACCTGATGATCAGCGATGTCGAGATGCCGCAGGTCGATGGCTTGCATTTGACGAAGCTCGTCAAATCGCATCCGCAACTCCAGTCGCTGCCGGTATTGCTTTATTCGTCGATCGTCACGCCGGACAATCTGAAGAAGGGACGCGCCGTCGGCGCTGATGCCCAGATTGCGAAGCCCCATGTGCACAAGGTGGTCGAAGTAGCCGATGGGCTGATCACACAAGCACTCGAACGCCGCGCTCAGGCAAAGTCTTTGCAACATTCGCGGGGCCATGCGATGCGGGCGGAACAAGCTCCCATATGGGAAGTTGAAGAGGAAGAATCGCCTGCGGTCGAGAACCCGCGTCTTTGGCAAACGTATCGCGCCGAGTTGTCTGACCGTAGTCGCCATTTCACGCGGTTGCTCGAACAGCTCGCGCAATCGCCCGGCGATGCGGGGGTGAGCCAAGAACTGTTGCGGACGCTGCATACGATCAAGTCGGCGGCACTCGTGGTTCCGATCCATGAAGTCGCACGTCTGACGCAAGTGCTGGAAACGCAGTTGGCCGAACAAGCGATCTCGCTCGAACAGTTGGCGGCCTATGGCGATTGGCTGCATGATGTTGCCACGCGGGAGACCGAACTGCCAGCAGTGCTAGCGCGAGGGCGACAGCTTTGTGAACGCCTGGCGTCGACTTCCTAAGGGTTGCTCGCGCGGTTTGCTCTTGCTTGCAAGCAGGGTCATCACGCAGAATGTCCCAGCGGTCTGTGCGGCCGCATGGAACCCTCATTCGTGTGAGTCGGCATGGCTGCCCTGTGGCGAGGACGCTATTGGTATGTGAAGGCGTTGCTGGTGATTGCCACCAGCGCGCTGCTGTTCTGGCTGGGCCAAAGCTGGATTCGCCCGCAACGCGCGCTGGCCAAACGCGTGGCGGCACAGCTCGAAACCGCTTCGCCTACGGAACGTGCTCAGCACATGCGGCACTTGGCGGCCTTTGGAGAAGCTGGGCTTCCGTATCTCGCAGCAGCGCTCAAGCACGAGCGTGTCGAGATTGCGACCGAAGCGCGCTTGGTGCTGTCCGAAGAACTCGATCGCTGGCAGCTGCTCAAGCCGCACGAAGCTTCGCGCCGCCTGGCGAAGCTCGCCAATGAATTAGCACAAGGCATTGAAGGTTGTTCGCCGCCGACGCGCCGCATGGCCAGCGACCTGGCGACACGCATCTTGCTGTGGCCGGTTGATGCGACGGTGGTCGATCAGCAACGACTGATCGCCGACTGCGAGCGTGTGCTCGTGGCCGTGCGTGGTCGCGAGGAACCGGCATTGGCGGCGACCGAAGTGGCCACCGCCAGCTTTACGCCTCGCGCTGCCGCGCGGCTTTCGCCTTTGGATGATGAACTGACGCTGCCTGGCGGTGGTTTGCCAACCGAGATGACGCGCGTGCCAGCGCTGCCGCCTGAAGCCTCTGGGCAACCGCGCGTCCTGCCGCATGCCGATGAACCCGAGCTAGCGCCGGCGATTCCGGCTGGCGAAGAACCGCGTCGCTTTTTCCCTGAAACGACTTCAACGACGCCTTCGCATGCGCCGCACGCCAAGTCTGGCGATACGACCGTTTCGCAGATTTATCGCTTGGTTTCCGCCGATGGCAATGAGCGCGAGGCCGCCGAAACGGCGCTGCGGGCGATTGGCTTTGGCGAAGTGCATCTGGCAGTGGCGCGTAAGTTTGCCGATCCGCAACCTGAAGTGCGTCGCCAACTGGTCGATCAACTGGCGCGGCAAACCGTCGTCGATGCACGGCCTTGGCTGCTGCGTTTGTTGAATGACGAGGACGCGCGCGTTCGCCTGGCGGTGGCTCATGTACTGGCCACCAGCGGCGATCCTCAAATCTTGTACGCGCTGCGTCAGCAAGCGTTGGATGAAAGCGATCCGGCAGTGCGACAGGTCCTCGACCGGGCGACGCAATAGTCGCTTACGTAGCCGTCGTTTGCACAAACAGCGGCATCGCGGCTTGCACGTCGGCAATTAAGCCTGGCGAGACATCGTGCGGCACGTTGACCGTGATCTCTTGCAGGCAGTCGGCCAACGAGCGATTGGTCTCGAGCGCCAGCGCCGCTGCCACCACTGCAGGTGTGCGACTCATACCGGCTGAGCAATAGACCAACGTCGGCACTTTGGCGTGTAGCAAGCGCCACACGGTCTCGACCGCCAGGCAAACCAGCCATGGCGAGTTGCCCGAGTTATCGAGCAGCGGACAACGCACGTAAACCAAGTCGCGCGTGATGGTCGGCGGCGGTTCGTGAGCCGCTAAATCGACAATCGCGTGAATGCCTTGGTTCAACACGCTGCGCAGATCGCGCACGTCGACAATATTGCCAAGCCAAAGGCGATGGGGCGAAATCTGTCGCAAGAGGGCGCGCCTTTACGGAGAGGAATCGGAATGAGGTTGAGGGCGTGAGTGCTTCAGGAGTTCGCGCTGCATCTGCGCCTGCTCCGAATGCTCGTTCCCTTGTACCCGCACCAAAAATCGCTGCGACGCCCATGCATCGATCAGCGACAGCGAAATAATCCAGCACAACGCAATCAGAACTCCGAGCCAATAACAACCGACCAGCAGTGCATCAGTGATCAAAGGCCCCGCGGCAATGGCCAACGCGACGAGTCCCAGCAAGAGACTAATCTGCATACGCCGTCGCTGCCGGTGACGATAGAAGTCGATCTCTTGATCCGAAGATTCGCCCTCTTGTTGAGACTTCCACGCGTTCGATTGCCACACACAGGTTCCGATGGCAATGGCCGCCAACAAACCAGCGACAAGGAAAGTCGAAACCATGCAGGCGGCTTTCGCAAAAGGACGATTTCCCTCATTGTAGATCAGCCCTCCCAGGTCGGAAAGCGACCGCATTTAGCTATACTGCTGCTTATGCCAACTTTGCCGCAAATCCTGGAACAGCCCGTACGGTATTTTCCGCGCGTAACAGTGGCATGCTTCGATCCGACCACTGGCACGCTGCCGCGTCGCGCACTCGATCCCGCGCGGACAATTAATTTCCTGGAGCGGTTAGCCGCAACCGGCGCACCCGCGGTGCTCATTGCGGCCTCGACCGGGCAAGGACACTTGCGTTCGGTGGAAGAGCTAGACATCTGGTTCACCGCCGCCGCCCAGGCGAAGACGGGCGACTTGATCAAGACGGCGCTGCTGCGGCCCGAGGACGGCCAAGTCGCGAACGAACATCTCCTATCGCGGTTGCAAACGCTCGGCTATCCGGTGGTCTTCTTTCGCCCTGGCACAAACCTTCCGCCAGATGCCAGCGACCAGGACGTCGTCGAGAATCTGCAACCGCTGATTGCTGCTGCAGCCCGGCGTGGCCTGGCGGTGGGTGTCTATTCGATTCCCGATGTCAGTGGCGTGCGCCTAACAGCCAACGCTGCAGCCCAACTAGTGGCTGGCCCTGGCGGCGATCATCTGGTGGCCGCCAAGATCACGGAAGCCAACTACGAGCAGAGCACGCGAGCATATTTGCAGCATCCTCAACTCACGCGACTGAAGATTGTGCAAGGCTGGGATCCCTTCATCGCCAAGGCAATGACGGAAGGAGGCGAGCGCTGCGGTATCACATCGGGGCCGATGTCGCTGGCGGTCTTTCAGTATCTGCATCTGCTGCAAGCCGCCGATCAACACGACTGGGCGGAGGTCGAAGCATCGCTGGCCGCCGTTACGCAGCTCTTTCAAGCCATGCAAGATGATCCCGGCAAGTTCGCCGATTTACAGCGGGCCAAAGCGATCATGGGACTGGGTCAGCCGCTGCTATCGGAAGTGACCAACGAACAGATCGAGCGCGTGCTCAATGCGTTGCGAAGCCTACCGCGCGCGGCCGATCGTCAGCGGCTAGCGCGTTCGCTCGACTTAATGGAAGACGGTCCGTACCACGCAGAGTTGGCGG
>JAEZGD010000386.1 GCA_023417165.1 Planctomycetota bacterium | reverse complement strand
TCTTTCAGCGGCTGCGCACCGGAACGTGGATGGGTCACATCATGGAGCATGTGACCCTCGAACTTCAGGCGCTCGCCTACAAAGATGCCGGCTATGGCAAAGCGCGCGAGACGCCCGAAGAAGGCGTGTATCGCGTCGTCTTTCGCTACCGCGACGAAACCATCGGCCGCGCGTGCCTGGAAACTGCTTTCGCACTCTGTATGGCGGCCGTTTATGACCAGCCGTTCGACATCGATGCCGAGATCGCCAAGCTGCGCGACTTTGCGAAGCAGGTAGCGCTGCCAGAGATCAGCTATCAAGTGCTGCTCGAAGCGCGCGAGCGCGATATTCCGGCGCTGCGTCTGAATCATGAAGGCGTGATTCAACTCGGCTTCGGCCACAAGCAGCGCCGACTCTTTGGCACGACGACCGACCGCACACCGATCACCGCGCAGCAAACCGCGCGCGACACCGAGTTGGTGGAAACGCTACTCCCTTCGATTCAGACCGTGCAATCAAGCGATATCCAAGGCGCGCTGCATCACTTACTTGTGATCGGCGGACGCGTCGTCGCTGCGGTGCGCGTTGAAGACGCAAGCGATCCAGCGAGCTTTGTCGATGTTACATCGCTCGTTCATCACGAGATCGCCCAGCATGCGGCCGATGCCGCGCGCATCGTGGGCTTGGACGTAGCGGGCGTCGACGTGCGCGCCACCGACATCGCCCAACCGTTGGCGGCCCAGTCCGGAGGCGTAGTGAACGTTCACTGCCAGCCGGTGCTCGAGACCTATCTCGGCTCGCAAACGCTGATCGAAAACGCCGCCAAGGCGATGCTCGACTATTTGTATCCCAGCGAGGATACCGGCCGCATTCCGGTCGCTTGCGTCACCGGCGTGAACGGCAAGACGACCACGACGCGGCTGCTGGCACAGATGGTCGCCGGCGCGGGTTACAAGACCGGCATGACCTGCACAGACGGCGTGTTTATCGATGGTCGCCGCATTGAAGCCGGCGATTGCAGCGGTCCTAAAAGCGCTCGCAATATCCTGCGGCATCCCGACATTGAGGCCGGCGTGTTTGAAGTCGCGCGCGGCGGCATTTTGCGTGAAGGCCTCGGGTTCGATCGCGCCGATGTTTCGATCGTTACCAATATCGGCGAAGGGGATCACCTCGGCATGCAGTACATCAATACTGCGGCCGATTTGGCGTACGTCAAAAGCACAGTCATTGACGTCGTAAAGCCGGACGTCGGCACCGCCGTGCTGAACGCGGCCGATCCGCTCACTGCCGCCATGAAGGCGCATTGCAAAGGCAAGGTGACGTACTTCGCGCTCGATCCGCAGCATCCGGTGCTGGTCGAACATCGCGCGCAAGGAGGCACCGTCGCGATTGCCAAAACGGGTCAACTGATCATGGCCTGCGGCGACCAAGAGACGGTCATTATGCCGCTGGCCAAGATTCCGCTCACGCGCGGCGGACGGATCGGCTTTCAGATCGAAAACGTGCTGGCCGCCACGGCCGCGGCTTGGGCGCTGCAAATTCCGGCCGACATCATTCGCCACGAGCTCGAACAATTCGATAGCGACATGGCGCAGACGCCGGGGCGGTTCAATGTGGTTGAACGCGACGGCGCGGTGATCATTCTCGACTACGGTCACAATCCGTCGGCGGTGGTGTCGCTGATTGAATCGCTGGAGAAGTTTCCACAGCAGCGGCGCACCGTGGTGTATGGCGCCGATGGCGATCGCCGCGACGACCAGATCATGCGGCAGTCGGAACTGCTCGGTCAGGCGTTCGATCGTGTGATCTTGTACGAAGAACCTTCGCGTCGCCGCGGGCGCGCCGCAGGCGAGTGCTATCGCTTGCTGGAAGCTGGTTTAACCAACGCGCAGCGTGCCAAAGAGGTGCTGCGGATCGATGGCGAGCAAGAGGCGATCGCCGCCGCGCTGCATCAAATCAAGTCAGGCGATTTGGTGTTGGTGCAAGTCGACGCCGTCGATGCCGATCTGCAATTCATCGAGCGATTGTTGCAGGGGGCATAACCGCAGGAACAGGCGCTTCCGCCGGAGCCGTGGGCGGAGGCGTCACCAGCGGCGCAGGCTCCTTGAGCGCCAAACTCACAAACATCGCCAAGGCGAATGCCAGCACGACGGTAATGCCGGTCAAAACGCCGCGCACCAGGAGCGCCGCCTGGGTGCCGGGCTTCTCCCAGCGGCGTATTGTCGCCGTCAGCTCCAGCAGGCACAGTGCTGCGATGCCATACAGCCACGACCACGAGAGCCAGTCGAAGCGAATCGACTGCGACGTCACGCCGGTGGGCTCGCGGCGGCGCGCGATTTCGAGCCACGGACTGGGTTGGCCGATCTTCACCAGCGCGTGACTCTCGCTGACGCGCGCGTGATGCTCGCCGGACGTGTATTCAAACGATAGAAACAGCACTAGGCAAAGCAGGAAGCTGACCAGCGCAAGCGAACCAAGCAACTGCCGGAACCATGTACTTCGCTCGCGCCACCACAGATCCCAGCTCGGCTCGTCCTCGGTAGCAGCCTCGCCGAGCATCTGCCGCACGCGATTGCGAGAGTGGATGCGAAGGATCGTGAACCACCCGCCTTGGAGCAGCATCAAGCCGCCGATAATCGCCACAGCTCTGCCGGCTGGGCGGCCTCCTGCGTGCCCCGCAAAGGGAGAGGCCAGTAAGATCAGCGCGCCGATGGCCAAGACGGTCCACACGCCTTCGTCGAACCAGGTCCATTGCGGTTCGGCCATCAGGTTTCGCTCGCCATGGTGCTGTCGATAGTCGTTCCAGCAGCCGACCATTGCACCGATGCCGCCTGCGATACAGCCGAAGGCCGCACCCACGTAGCCCCAAGACGTCCCGCTTCCAGGCGAGTGCGACACGAGGGCCACGATCGCCATCGCCAGGCCCGCGGTAATGAGCGCAGCGCCGCCGAGCATGCCCGCGATCAATAGCGGCGTGGGCGTGCTTACACGCTGGTTGGCATTCGAACGCGCCGCATCATAGATGCCTGGCGCGGCCACGTTGGATTTGGCAGGCGCACCATCTTCTGGCGGCGGCGGCGACGGATTGTCATCGTGCGCGAACGCCAGACGCACATCGCGGCGCAATAGCGTCAGCAGCGCCCAGAGGCCAATGATCCATCGCACTGACGCCAAGATGCTGAGCGGCGCGATGCAGAGCACCGCACCTGCAACCGCCAGTCCCCATCCGCGCAGGCGGAGCATGCAAATCGCGCCCGCAATAATAAAGAGCGTCGTCACCGCCGGCACGCCGATCAACAGCAGCGGCGCCAACACGAGCGTCTCGCGCGATTGTGTGACGAACGAAACGCTCACCACAATCGCAGCCGCCACATCAAACCCGGCCATCACAAGCATGCCTGCGCCCGCGGCGCGCACGCGGATCGCCACACGTTCAAAGGCGCGCTGATAGGCAGCCGGATCTTGTCTGCGATTGGCCAGCAGTTCGGCATCGCGCGCTTGCCAGCGCTCGGGGCGGTCGCGCAGCGGCGTATGAAAGGCTTGTCGCACATTCGGGCGCAGCAGTACCAAGAG
>JAEZGD010000359.1 GCA_023417165.1 Planctomycetota bacterium | reverse complement strand
CCCGGCACGCCCATGTGATAGATCTTGCTGACGCGAGCAGTGTAGTAGCCTGCATTTTTGAAGTGCTGCGGCCAAGTGGCCCGGTCGCCGATCGCGGGCCGCGGGCTTGTATATCCGAACACGCCTGTCGCGTGTGGGTAATAGCCAGACAACATCGACGCCCGCGACGGCCCACAGTAGGTGGCGTTGCAATAGCCCCGCGTGAAGCGAGTTCCGCTCGCGGCCAGGCGGTCGATGTTCGGCGTCTGGCAGATCGTATTGCCGTAGCAAGACAGTGCGGTCGCTGTTAGGTCGTCCGACATGATGAGCAAGACATTCATTCGCTTGCTATCCGCCGCCGACGACAGCGAGGCGGAACCTAGCAGGAATAGACAGCAAATCGAGATGGCAATGCAGTACGACTTTTTCATGCTGGTAGTTCAGTTCAACTTGTTAGCAGGCAAATAAGCATTGGACGCCTGGCATCAGCGGCGAAGACAGGATCGCAGATCGCCGGAATGAGAAATAGGAATGCAAGCCTGGGGAGTGTTTTCATCAGTACAAGCAGTAGCAGGCCGCCTGGTTTCAAGTCCGCAGAGATTCAGCGAGCCTTCGGCTTCTCCGAAGTGGGAGTCGTTTTCAGCTTCGCCAGCAATTCGGTCACGATTTCTGGATGTGCCGCGGCATGGTTGCGAGTTTCGTCGGGATCCGTTTGATAGTCAAACAATTCCACGATCGGGGCAGTGGTCGCGTCTTTCGCCGGATGGGCAATCAGCCGCCAACGATCTGTGCGCAGCGTGCGCTGGCCACCGGTCCAAAAGCCCTGCGCGGGTTTAGCCGTGGTCGCGCTAGGATCATTCAACACGTCTAGTAAGCTGCGACCATCGAGATCTGCGGGCACCGGGAGTTTGCAGAGATCGGCGAGCGTGGCATAAATGTCGACCGTCTCCACAATGGCATCGCTCGCACGGCCCGGCAGCGGCAAGCTCGGAGAGCGGATCAAGAGCGGAGAACGGAGCGCCTGTTCATAAAGGCAGTGCTTGCCCCAGATCGCGTGCTCTCCGAGCAGGAAGCCATGATCGCCCCAGACGACGACGATCGTGTTTTCGTCCAAGCCCAGCCGACTCAGTTCCGCGAGCACGCGGCCCACTTGAGCATCCATATAGCTGACGCTGGCGGCGTAGGCGCGGCGAATCGTTTGCGCGTAGTCGGGATCGTTGTCCGGATTGCGTTCCAGCGCGTGACCATAGTTGCCGCGAAACTCGCCGCTGCCATGCCAACCAGAAGGCCACGTCGGCTTAGCGGCTACCTCCGGCTTCAAAACAGGCACGCCCGCCGCGTGCAGGTCATGCCACTGCTTCGGTGCCGCAAATGGCAAGTGTGGCTTGAAGAAGCCGACGCCAAAGAACCATGGTTCCTTTTGGCTGGCCAGTTCACCGAGTGTCTTCATGGCATCCGCCGCGACCCAGGCGTCCGGATAGGCCTCGTCGGGACCATCGTGCGCTTCGTACGCAGGGGACTTGCCAGGCCGACGGGCCGCGCCGTTGGCATAGCCATGCATGATCGCTTGCGGAGTCTTCCACGGCCCATCGGGAATCCAAGCGCGGTCCCACACGCCGGGAAGTTCTTCACGCCCCGTCGCCCAATCTTTCCCCGTGAGCCCGCCGGGATAATGCGTCAGCTTGCCGAGCGCGAGCGTGCGATAGCCGGCCGAACGAAACAGCGCTGGCAAGCTGCGCGCGCCCCACTCCTGTTGCGATCGCTGGATAGCATCGTTGCCCAGGTGAGCGGGGATGCTCGGGTAGCGGCCGCGCCACAGGGCACACCGCGACGCTCCGCAGGTCGGCACCTGCACATAGTGATGCGTGAACACGCGGGCGGTCTTCGCAAAGGCGTCGAGCTGCGGCGTCTTCGCGTGCGGAGCCCCGAGGGCACCGAGATCATTGCGCAAATCATCAATGGCGATCAACAGCACATTGGGCCGCTCGGCCGTCCTGGCAGGCGCAGCAGCCCAGAGGCAGGCCACGGCTACCATCCCTAAGATCCAGAGTCTCATGCTCACTCCCTGGCATAATCCGCAGGACGCTCTCGCCTTGGTGAAGGACGAACTGGCAGCTACCTGGCTGTTTCGACAAACTTACCGTTGTCCGCGCGCCCACGCCGGAAAGAGAATGATTGTACTTCTCTGGCGGACCTGGGCACCAATGGTTCGGACAAATCAGCTACTTTTTGAACGCGGCGTGCTTGGAATCACCTGTCGCCAGCAGAAACGCGAGCAAGTCCAGGATTTATTCCTTGTCCAGCGTATTCAGCTGACTGGCGGACCATCAGCGTCGGCCCAATGCCGGCGCATTCTGCTTCGTTCAGAGCACCGCTCACCGTTATGTTGCCGTCCATTCAGCGCCTCGGCCGAAGTGACCGACGTGTTATCAGTCTTTAGGAAAGTGCCTGCGGCTTAGGAACACCCCAGCAACTCCGAGCTCGTCGGACATTCCACGTTCAACATCAACTTGTGCTCCAGCAGGTTTGGCGTCACCTGGCTTGGTGCTGCCAAGATAGACTCGTCGTTCGCGATTGGACGGCATCAGCGCATTCGTGACGGAAGAGCAAATCACACTCCCATTTATCATTCGCTTGATTGCTTATCTACCCGGTTGCATTTGCGAGCTTTGTCACTCCGGATGGAGGCAAGCGATCACTCTCGGGCGGCACTTATGCATGGGCACTTATAGGACGCAAGTATTCGATTGAATTTTGCAAGAAGCTGCTGGTTTGCCTGGCCTATTCGCAGTCTATTACCCGTTGTCGGCTGCTTAATCACATCGAAAGCTTCGACAATGCCAATGGTGATTGGGTCCTGCCTCGTAGCGCCTCTAGTGCTCTCGACGCTCGTGGCAGAAAGTGAAGAGAAAACGTGCGCATCACCTTGGCCAAGCAAGGTGGTCGAAGAACAGACGATTCTCGCAACATCGCATGTCTTTGAATCAGCGTTTCATCAACGTGCCGCTACCATGATCGCCGTACCATGGACTGACAATGGCGACGACCACGACCAAGATCGAATCGTGCAGTACGGGCGAAAAGCGATCAAGCAGGACGATACCCGCCACTTTGCCGACGAGAAGTCGTCCACGATTCGCGTCATAATCAACAGGGTGCGCCTGCTATGCGATGCCGCCGCGATGGAAGATGGTCGCGCGAGTGCTTCCCTCAATCGCAGCGCGCCAGCGATCAATCAGTATTTGGTCTTTCGTGCAAAGGTCGCTGGCAAGTGGTTGGTGTCGGCTGTGCGCGACGTGCGGCTGGCGATCTCTTCGACGTACACGCAGTTCGACGACTTCGCGTGGCTGATCGGCAAGCAGGTTCCTGACAAAGGCGGGACCAAGACCGATTACGAATCCTGCTTGCGTACGCATCGTTGATCGAAAGGAAGAGGCATGGGAACGGCTCGGGTTTTACGGGCCGAGGAGGATTGCGATCGCAGTCAACGGGTTCCTCTAACTAGGAGATGACGTCACCATGTTCAAGCGAGTTCCCTTCCATACCGTCGCAATGTTAGCGGTGGGAGCCTTGTGCGGCTATATCGCCGCCACAGGCAGCTTCGGGCTGAGCCCTTCGGTGGCCCGTGACACCCCCGCCAGCGCCAAACCCAAACCTGAGGTCCGCCAACTTGACCTGCAGTTGGCGCAGGCAGGCAAGCAAGAGCCGGCGACACCGCGCAACGGCAAGAAGCCGAACATCGTCTTCATCATGGGAGACGACATCGGCATGTGGAACATTGGTGCCTATCACCGCGGGCTGATGGCCGGTCGAACCCCAAACCTCGACAAGCTTGCCAAGCAAGGAATGCTCTTTACCGACTACTACGCCGAGGCGAGTTGTACCGCCGGCCGCGCTAACTTCATCACGGGGCAACTGCCGATCCGCACTGGGATGACCACCGTCGGCCAGGCCGGCGCAAAGATCGGCTTGCCCGCCGAGGCCTGCACGATTGCAACGGCCCTCAAAGCGCAAGGATACGCGACAGGCCAATTTGGCAAGAACCACCTGGGCGATCGCAACGAATTCCTGCCGACCGTGCATGGCTTCGACGAATTTTTTGGCTACCTGTACCATCTCGACGCAATGGAAGATCCTGCACATCCCAATTACCCGCAGGAACTGCTGGACAAGGTCGGACCGCGCAACATGGTGCACTCGTGGGCGACAAGCGTCGATGATCCCACCGAAATGCCGCGCTGGGGCAAAGTTGGCAAGCAGAAAATCGAAGACGCCGGAACGCTTTATCCCAAGCGCATGGAAACGGTCGACGACGAGATTCGCGATTCCGCGATTGCCTTCATGGACAAGGCCAAGGAGGAGAACAAACCGTTCTTCGTGTGGCTCAATCCGACCCGCATGCACATCGTGACGCATCTCTCGCCCAAGTACGAAGCGATGCGCACTGCCGAGAATGGCTGGTCGGAACAGGAAGCTGGCATGGCGCAGCTCGATGACGACATTGGAATCGTCATGAAGAAGATTAAGGACATGGGCGAGGAAGACAATACGATCGTTGTCTTCACCACCGACAACGGCACGGAGAGCTTCACTTGGCCTGATGGCGGCACCACGCCCTTTGCTCAGTGCAAAGGGACCGTCATGGAAGGTGGCTTCCGAGTGCCGTGCATCGTCCGATGGCCTGGCAAAATCCCCGCCGACAAAGTGGAGAACGGGCTCATCTCGGGATTGGATTGGTTTCCAACCCTACTGGCTGCCGCGGGTAACACGACGATCACCGACGATCTGCTCAAAGGGGTAAAGATCGGCGACCGAACTTACAAGAACCATTTAGATGGCTACAACCAACTGGACTTGTTGACTGGCAAGGGACCGTCCGCCCGACACGAAATCTTTTATCTCGGCGAAAGCACCATCGGCG
>JAEZGD010000321.1 GCA_023417165.1 Planctomycetota bacterium | reverse complement strand
AGCGAGGGAAGATGTATGTCGGAAGCAACGGACGCCAAGCGTACTTATCGAGATGGAACGCCAAGAAGCACAAACGGTACCCACGGCGATAATCGTGTTCCATCATGACTCTTCCCTCGCTCGCGCGTCGGGCTAGTAAAGGGAAGAAGAGGCTATTCGGCGGCGAAGAAGGTGCTGGTTTTGCGCAGGGCGTCGAGAAGGTGCTTGGCGACGCTGTAGTGACCGCCGTCGTACCAAAAGATCTCGGGTTTGCCGAAGGCTTCCCACAGCGCGAGCGTGCATTCTTTGGGAATGACTTCATCCTCGGAAGCGTTGAGCATCAAGATCCGCCGCCCGCGCGCGTTCGAGGCATAACGCACGGGATCGATGACGATCAGCGTATCGCGAAAGGTGCGCTCGTCACCGCCGCCATCGATCCATTGCTGGCGCACCTTCGCCAACTCTTTCGACTCCCAAGCGACTCTGCCCAGGTCGCCGCCGGCGAGCAAAAAGCACGCGCTTTGCAATCGTGGCTCGGCGGTGAGTGCGAGCGAACCGGTAATGCCGCCGAGGCTGATGCCAAAGATGCCGAGGCGCTCGGGATCGATTTCTTTTTGTGCGGCCAAGAAGGCGGTCGCTCGGCGAATGTCGAGAATCGCTTGTGTCATCGAAGCCACCGTCTCGCGCGGGTCCGGCGAGATCATGCGACGCTTGATGCCTGGCTGCTGTCGTGGCCCATAGTAGGGCATCTTCAGGAACAGCGCCGCCACGCCTTTCTCGGCCAGACCTGCGCAGAAGAGTCGCGAGAGATGAAAGTCGCCGCCCAGAATGTGCAGCACGACGACGCCCGGCACCGGCTTCTCGTGCTTTGGCAGGAAGTACTCGCAGTGCACGGTGTTGTTGTTTTCGTGCGGCGTGGTGACGGGCGAAGGGAACGTCACCGTCCACAGCGACAGTTCATCAGTCGCGCCGCCGATCGCCTTCTGCTGAAAGGCAAATTCATGCGCCGGCAAGCGGAAACGTTCGTCGACGGCGTCATCGCCTGCGGGGGGCTGATACTTGACCGAGCCTTCGATTGCGGGCCGCTCCTCCGCCGCTGCCGGGGCGACCGAGTGGAAAGCCGTCACGCCGATGCCTACCAGCAGCAGCCACGAACCAGCGCGTAAGGACAGCATCGGCAAAACCTCAAAATGGCCTGGAAAGAGCACATATCCAGCAGCAATACCCGGCCGCAGGCGGCAAAGTGTCAGCCGGAAAGCTACAGGCCATTAACCTTCGCCGGGAGGGCGATGTCAACGATTGAGCAGGTGGCGGCTGTTTCCGCGGGTTCATGCCGTCATGAGAAGGCACGAAGCCATCAGCCGCCGTGGGTGATGACCACGGCGGAACACCGCACTGGCCAGAGGCCAGTGGCACCCGGCACTAGTGGCACCTCGCAAGAACGCCTAGCGCTGGCCTTTGAGCGAGACAAAACGCTCGGGCGGAAGCGTCATCGAGATGATGCGCAGGCCGAATTTGTCGCCGACTTTGACCGCTTCGCCGATCGCCACTTCGCGATTGTTGACTTCCAGGCTGAGCGTGTCTTCGCACGATTTGTCGAACGGAATGATCGAGCCCGGGGCCAGTTCGACGATGCGACTCAGCGGCTGCTGCGACTTGGCCAGCGTCACCACAATCGGCACGCGAATCTTCAGCAAACTGCGCGTGTAGTTGGGCAGGGCAGGGAGCGCTTCTTCCAGGCTATCGGCCTGCACTCGCAACGTAGGTCGCGCGGCAGGCTTCGGCGGCGCAGGAGCCGGTGCTGCTGGCGCGGCAGGCGCTGGATCGGCCAGATTCGCAGGTTGCATGAGCGGCCAAATCAGCCAAGCTACGCCCGCAGCGCTGCCAGCCAAGGTCAGCGACAGCGCGCTGCTCGTCTCCGCTGGTTGAGCACGCTGCAGCGCCGCAGCCAAGTCACTGACACGAAAGGCGGCGAAATCTTCCGGCATGCAGCTTTCTGGCAGCAGCAGCATGCCCAGCTCTTGCGCGAGCGTCGCCAGTTTGCTGACGCCGGTGGCATCGGGCGTGGCATACCAAGCGGGCAGCGCGCCGGTCGCTTCGGGAATCGCCACGATCGCCGCTTGAGCGCCGACGTTCAGCACCACAATCAATCCGGCGCCAGGCGTCTGCGCGCCATCGAAAGCTTCGATCGCGCCAGGTGTCAGCGTCCATTGGCCATCCAGCGCGCGACTTAGCGCAGCGCTCGCTTCCGCAGCGCCAGCGTTGCAAGCAGCCAGGAATTCCGCGGCAATATCCGTTGTCAAAGACATGAGCGTTCATCAACCCTGCGGCAAGACACCCGTATCACACTTCCCTGCATCTTTAATATCGACCAAGTGGCGCGATAAACTTCGCGCAGCCTTCGCAGAATATTGCGACCTGAGCACTGCTGGCGCTAGCTTGTTAGCTATTGCTTGGCGGGCGCGAATCCCAGGGTTCATGGCCTGGCAAGAAACAACACAGCCCCGAGAATCCTCCCGGGGCTGCTGTACTTGATGCGATCGACAGACGACTATTCTTCGTCTTCGAATTCTTCTTCCTCTTCGTCGTCGTCCCAATCGTCGTCGTCATC
>JAEZGD010000208.1 GCA_023417165.1 Planctomycetota bacterium | reverse complement strand
CGTTTACGCTCCTACCCTGTTTTGCTAGTTGCAACTCAGGCCTCTGCGCGTAAACCGAGACGGCGTTCGGAGCGAAGATTCGCATTCTGCGCTCGCGCTGTCATCTCACATAGCATGCTCGACGGTAGGTCCTACCGTCTCGGGCACTCCCAACAACCGTAGCGCTAAAACTGCGCGACCGACGCAAGGACATGGTTCTTGCCGTGGGCGAGCAGCTGCGCGTCCATTCTTGCCTTTACTTTGCAGCAAGCTTCACTCTTGCCCCAGGAGCGATTGAACAGTGCCAACGCCACATTACCTTGTCGCCACAGATTTCTCGCCGAACTCTGTCGAGGCCCTCCAGCAGGCCATTGCTGACGCCCAGCAATCGGGCGCGCGGGTGACATTATTACATGTCGTTCCGCAAGCGAACGGCCTGCGCGATCTCGACTCGATCGGTTACCTGCATCAGGCATCGCAGTACCCGGCCACACCAGAGCCCGCCGACATGCAGCACATCCATCGACAATTTGCCTCGCAACTTGCTGAGACCAAGCCCCAACTCTCAGAAGTCGAGACCGCCCTGCGTAGCGGCAATCCGGCCACAGAGATTGTTCAGTTCGCCAAGGATCAGGACGTGCGCGCGATTTACGTCGGCGCATCATCTTCGAGCAGCCGGCTCTATCGCCTGTTAGCCAGTGTTTCCGACCACATTCTGCAAAAGGCCCAGTGCCGAGTTATCGCCGTTCGATCGGCGGCCGCGCGCTAAACCCGCGCACCACTCCCCACCACCACACGCTCGTTATTGCCAGCGAGCGTTCCCCACACCACAACCACCATCCACCAAGTTCGCCTGGCGTCCGACAGCCTCGCCTGGCAAGTGTTTCGCGTCTCCAGAACGCCCTGGAACTGCTTGCCGATACTGTCCATGCCCCAGGCGCACGATCATAAGGAGTCCACTGCCATGAGCTCTTCACTGCGGCCCGGATTTTGGCGTGAAGCTCTCACGTTCCGAGGGTCAGTCACGCCCAAGATCACGCCGCACGTTGCCGTGTTCGGAGCATTTGCCACGCTGATCTGCATTCTCTCTCGCTGTATCGAGTCCTACTACCAAACGAAACTCAGTTTGGAAGTTTGGCCGCACGAGATTGCCGGTGCTGCCCTCGGCCTGTTGCTGATTTTGCGCACCAACGCCGGCCATAGCCGGTGGTGGGAAGCGCGAAAACTTTGGGGCGGCATTGTCAATCAATCGCGCAATCTGATCATTGGCGCACTGGCCTATGGTCCCGCGGATCCCGAGTGGCGGCAGGAGTTTTCCAAATGGGCTGCCGCGTTTCCGCACATCGCACGCTTAAGCTTGCGCGGCGAGCGGACGAGAACCGATTTGGTCCGCCTACTAGGCGAGGAAGACGCGACCATGGTCATGAACGCCGAACACATGCCTAGCCTGGTTGCGATGAAGCTGGCCGAGCTCCTGCGCGATGCCTGCGAACGCTTTGACATGGATCGCTTCGCCTTTCTGCGCATCGACAAAGAACGAGCGGAACTGATCGATCACCTGGGCGCTTGCGAGCGCATTCTGAAGACGCCGCTGCCAATGGTCTATGCGATCAAGGTACGGCGCTTCATCCTGGTATTTTTGCTCACCCTGCCACTAGCGCTGCTGCATCGCATGTCTGGCGAGTGGATGGTGCCAATCATCACCATGATGGTCGCCTATCCGTTAATCGCGCTCGATCAAATCGGCGTGGAATTGCAAAACCCGTTCGCTACCGTCAATCTCAGCCATTTACCGCTGAACGACATCTCGCAAACGATCGAGGGCAATGTGAAGGGCTTGTTGAAAAACACCGCCTGTGTCCTCAACTAAGCCGGCGACGGTGACTAGGTGGTCGCGGACAGAATCCAACTGCTCCGCGACCATCGCCCACCGGATTCGACGCTAGCCGTCGCCCCGAGAACGCACCAGCGGCCTTCTGGCCGCTGCGTGCAAACCGTCGCAAAGGCAACGTCTAAAACTCCGCGCTGCCGGGCGTGCGCGGAAAGGGAATGACGTCGCGAATGTTGGCCATGCCGGTGATGAACTGCACGACGCGCTCCAGCCCCAGGCCAAAGCCGCTGTGCGGCACCGTGCCGAACTGGCGCAGTTCCATGTACCACCAATAAGCGGCCGGATCGAGCTGCTGCTCTTGCATGCGCTGGGCCAGAATCTCGGGGCGTTCTTCGCGCTGGCTGCCGCCGATGATCTCGCCGACCTTCGGCACCAGCACGTCCATCGCGCGCACCGTGCGGCCATCGTCGTTCACGCGCATATAAAAAGGCTTAATGTTGCGCGGATAGTCGTACAGAATCACCGGGCCTTTGAACTTCTGCTCGGTTAGATAGCGTTCGTGCTCCGATTGCAGATCGATGCCCCACTGCACCGGAAACTCGAACTTCTCGCCGCAATTCTCCAAGATTTCGACCGCTTCGGTGTACGGCAAACGCACGAAGTTGCTGCCGATGATCTGCTGCAGCGTGGCGATCGCGGTGTCGTCGATCCGCTCGTTGAAGAACTGCATATCTTCCAGGCAGTGCTCCATCACGTCGCTGAAAATGCGTTTCAAGAAACGCTCGGCGAGCGTCATGTTGTCGAACAAGTCGTTGAACGCGACTTCCGGCTCAACCATCCAGAACTCGGCCAGGTGGCGCGAGGTGTTGCTGTTCTCGGCGCGAAAGGTCGGCCCAAACGTATAAATCTTGCCCATCGAACAGGCGAAGATTTCGCCTTCCAGTTGGCCGCTGACCGTCAAGTACGATGGCTTGCCGAAAAAGTCGACCGAGTAATCGACCTTACCGTCCTGCTTGGACGGATTGTCGGGATCGATGGTAGTGACGCGAAACATCTGCCCTGCCCCTTCGCAATCGCTGGCAGTGATGATCGGCGTGTGAATATACAGGAAGCCTTCTTCCTGAAAGAAATTGTGGATCGAGCGCGAGACGCAGTTGCGCACCCGCGTCACCGCGCCAAACGTATTCGTGCGTGGGCGAAGATGCGCCCACTCGCGCAGCTTCTCGAACGAGTGCTGCTTCTTTTGCAGCGGGTAGGTCTCGGCATCGGCCAGGCCATGCACCACAATCTCGCTCGCGACCAATTCGGTCGCCTGACCTTTGCCGCCAGAAGGTTTGATCTCGCCCCGCACGGTCACGCTACTGC
>JAEZGD010000267.1 GCA_023417165.1 Planctomycetota bacterium | reverse complement strand
TTCACTATCAGCCCGCCAGCGTCGAGCGATCGCCAGGCATGCTGCGGCTGCCGTGGTCCAAAGACGAACCGCAGGACGCCGTCGGCGTGTACGCGCGCGATCAAGGTTCGCTCGTGCCGGGGCGATTGGTCGCTTCGGCCAAGTCGTGGCTCAGTCATAGCGGCGTCGATCGCACCGCCAATCTGCTCCCCTGGCATGCCGCGCCCGATGTCGAGCGATTGTCACCGGTGACGGCCAGCAGTCGCTATCTGGCGCACCTGCGAGCGGCATGGGATCGCCAATTTCCGCAGCATTTACTGGCCGAACAAGATGTTGTTTTGACGTTGCCGGCGTCATTCGACGAGGTCGCGCGCGAGTTGACCATTGCGGCCGCGGCCGCCGCCGGGCTGCCGCGCGTGGTGCTGATCGAAGAGCCGCAGGCGGCCTTCTATGCGTGGATTCACAATCACGCGACCGATTGGGAAACGCTCGTCTCGCCAGGGCAAAAGATTCTGGTCTGCGATATCGGCGGCGGCACCAGCGACTTTACGCTGATTCGCGTGCGCCGCGGCGAAGGGGACAAAGTGCAGTTTCACCGCGTGGCGGTCGGTGAGCACTTGATCCTTGGCGGCGACAACCTTGATCTTGCGCTCGCCCATCATTTAGAAGCGAAGCTCACCAGCGGCGGCAAGCTCGATCCGCGTCCTTTCGACGTTCTGGTCCGCATGTGCCGCGGTGTGAAGGAATTACTCCTCGGCGACACTCCGCCCGAGTCGTACTCGTTCACGCTGCCTGGCAGCGGCTCGCGTTTGATTGGCGGCGGCCAGCAGGTCGAAGTCACGCGCGAAGAAGTGCAGCGTGTGCTCCTCGATGGTTTTTTTCCCCAGTGCGAATTGACCGACCAGCCGCAGCGCCGCCGCAGCGGCTTTCAAGAGTTCGGCCTGCCTTATGCCACCGATGCCGCGATTACTAAGTATCTGGCCTCGTTCTTAAGCGCGCATCGTCATGCTGGCGATGAAGGCGCCGAGCCCGCCAGCACTGCGCACGATCCGGCGCGCCCCGACATTTTGCTGTTCAACGGCGGCGTCTTCGAATCGCCAGAGATTCGCCAGCGCATCGTGGCGATGCTCAAGCATTGGTTTGGCGATAGTGCGTCCTATGCGCCGATGGTGCTCGATAATGAGCGTCTCGATTTGGCCGTGGCGCGTGGCGCGGCCTACTACGGCATGGTGCGGCGCGGCGAAGGGGTCAAGATCGCCGCCGGCCTGGCGCGCACGTATTACATTGGCTTTGAAAGCACACCACCAGCCGCGATGTGCCTGGTGCCTGGCAGTGCCGAGCCGGGGCAAACGTTTGACCTCGCTGCGCAGACCTTCGACCTGCTCGTCTCGCAGCCCGTGGAGTTTCCGCTGTACGTCTCCAGCACTCGCCTAGCCGACAAGCCTGGCGATGTGATGCCGGTCGATCGCGAACAGATGACGCCGCTGCCGCCGATTCGCACCGCCTTGCGAGCGCGCCGCAAGCAAGAAAGCCCGACCGCGAAAGTGCAACTGCACGCGCGACTCACCGAGATCGGCACGCTCGACTTGTGGTGTGCCGAAGTCGAAGGCGATCGCGAGTGGCGTTTGCAGTTTGACGTTCGCAGCGCCACCGAAACCGATCGCGCCGCGCACGAAGCAGCCGCCGAGCGCGAAGGCTTCATCGACGAGGCCACCTGGCGGCAAGTTGCCGACGTGCTGCAAGGCGTGTTCGGTCCCGCAGGACGAGAAAGTCCCGATGGCCTGGTCAAGCGCCTGGCAAAAGTGCTGGAGCAAGAGCGCACCGAATGGCCCTCATCGCTGCTGCGCCGCATGGGCGAGTTGCTACTGGAACTCGATGCAGGGCGGCGCAAGTCGGCCGCGCATGAAGCGCGATGGCTGAATTTCCTGGGCTATTGTCTGCGTCCCGGCTATGGCCTGGCGGTCGACGATTGGCGCGTGAACGAAACGTGGCGGCTGGTGCAAGGCAAGCTGGCGCATCATGCGGCCCACATTCGCAATGAAGCGCTCATTCTGTGGCGTCGTGTGGCGGGCGGTCTCTCGCCGGGGCAACAACGAGCAGTCGCTGAACCGCTACTGGCACCGGTGCGTGCGCTGCATCGCCGCCTGAGCACTGCAAGTGCGCGCGGCGATATCACGCTCAGCCCCCAAGAATCGAACGAAGCCTGGCGATTGCTCGGCTCGCTCGAACTGCTGCCCGCTACGCTCAAGCTGGAAATGGGCCAGTTGATGGCCGATCTGCTTCCAAAGAAGAAGCTCGAACCGGTCCGTCCCGCGCTCGCCTGGGCGCTAGGACGCATCGGCCAGCGCGTGCCGCAATATGGTCCACTCAATACCGTGGTCCCCGCCAGCGCCGCCGCGCAGTGGCTGAAGGTTTTGCAGAACCTCAACAGCGACGATCCGCAGGTGCTGATGAGCGTGATGCAGCTCGCACGCAAGACCGACGACCGCTACCGCGATATCGATGCGGGCGTGCGCAAGCAGACCATCGAGTGGCTGACTGAACACAACGCGCCGGCCCATTTGATTGAACTCGTGCGCACCGGCGGCGAACTGGAAGCAGAAGAACAAGGGCGAGCCTTCGGCGAAGCACTTCCCAAGGGCTTGCGCATCGCCTAGCCCCCGCGGTGGCCGCAGGTTGTTCGCAGCGGCCGATATGGCTAATATGCCTAAGCGACCCTCCTACTCGCGGAGCGAATATGCCTTCCACCCTTGTCCGCGTTTGCCTGACCGCCAGCGTTCTATGGCTCGCCGCGGCGTCGCTCGTCGCCGCGGAGTCGCCTGCGACTCGGCAGGTCGATCGTTCGCCGGTCGATGTGGTGCTCGGCCCCGCTGGCAAGTGGCTCGTCAGCGTCAATCAAACCAGCCACGCGGCATCGCTGGTCGATCTGGCGACGCGCAAGGTCGTCGATGAAATTGAACTCGGCAAGCATCCCATCACAGCGATTCGCGATCGCGCCGGACGCGTGCTGATTTCGTGTCGTGATACCGGCACGATCCATATTTTGGAAGTCGACGCCAACAAGTTGCGCAGCGTGCAAACGCTGACTGTCGGCTTTCATCCGCATGGCTTGGCGTTATCGCCGGATGAATCGCTGCTGTATGTCGCGCTCGAAGCGTCCGATCAGGTGGCGGTCATCGACATGGCCAAGCAGGAAACCATCGCCAAAATCGCGACGGGGCGTTGGCCGCGTTACATGGCGATATCGGCCGATGGCAAGCGTCTGGCCGTCGGTGCGAGCGGCGATCGCGGCGTCAGTGTGATTGATTGCGAGAAACGCGAGCAGATCTTCCATGAAACCTTCGCCGGTCTGAACATCGGTCACCTGGCGATCGGCGGTGATGGCAAAGTCTATTTTCCGTGGATGGTTTATCGCGCGAATACCATCACTCCCAACAACATCAAGTTGGGCTGGGTGCTGGCTAGTCGCATCGGACGGCTGAAGCTCGACGGCCCCAATCGGCGCGAGGCCTTCTCGCTCGATCCGCCAGGCAAAGCGATCGCCGACGTCCATGGTCTGGCTTTCACGCCCGATCAACAACGTCTGGTCGTTAGCGCCGCCGGCACGCATGAGTTGTTGGTCTACAAAGCCGATGGCCTCCCCTTCAAAGACTATGGCGGCACCGATCACGTCGTCCCGGACCTGCTGGCCGACCAGGAGCGTTTCACCCGCATCCCGCTCGGCGGTCGACCGCTGGGACTGCGCGTCGCGGACGACAATCGCACCGTATATATCGCCAATTATTTGACCAACGACATTCAGGTCGTGGACATCAACACCCGCGAGGTTATCGCCACGATCCCGCTCGGCAGCGCACCGGAAGTCTCGCTCGTGCGCACCGGCGAAGCGCTGTTT
>JAEZGD010000235.1 GCA_023417165.1 Planctomycetota bacterium | reverse complement strand
TCGGCGATCGGCTGCTCAAATTTGGCTGTCGCCATGTCACCAATGATTTGCCGCTAAAAACATTGGTGCTGGCCGCGCGCGCGCCTGTCGAAGTCGAAGTTCAGCGGGCAGGCGAAGAAAACACGCTCACCTTGCCGGTGCAATTGCACGGTTCGCCCACTCGCCTAGGCATTGCCTGGCGCGACGATGCGGCCGAGCCAGGTACCGTCCTGCTAACGCGCGTGACCGACGGCTCGGCGGCCCATTCGGCCGGCTTAAAAGTGCGCGATCGAATCTATGAAATCGGCGGGCAAACATTTGCCGATAGCCAACAGTTTCATCAGTTGGCCACCACGCTTCCCAGCCCCATTGAAGTCTTGCTGGAACGCTCCGGCACGCTGCAACGCGTGCAGTTGGAATTGCCGGAGTAGAGCGTCCCGCCACGCGCGCAGCAAAAAGGGCAAGTCCCCATGACTTGCCCTGTGTCCATGCGTGGTTTGATCGTGGGTTTGGCCCCGTGCAGACAACGCCATGCCGCGTCGCTCTGGGCCAGCGATTGATGCCCAAAGCTATTTGCGATAGCCGAGCAATTTCATTACGTGAAGCATCTCTTCAAACGTAATGAAGCGGCGGCGATGCTGCAGCTTGTAGTTATCGATGGCGGTGGCTAACTCGCGTGCGTCAGGCGAAAGTTCGTCGTGGCTGTTGGTGAACTGGCGACGTTCTCGCCCATCGAACGAACTTTGAGGCCGACTGACTCGACGCTCGACAAAAGGAACCGGTGCTTCAGCGACTTGCGACACGGGCAACGTCTCCGTGCAGGGTGGGATGACGCACACCGCTGCGATCATTGCAGGCATAACGGCGCGTCGTGGAAACGTAGCCCGCAATTTGGCGGTTGTCAAATAACCACACCCATCTGGGCAAGTCGTAGTCCGGTTGTAACGATAGTGGCGATTACACTCGCCCACTGGCCGCTCTCTAAGCGACTTCTTCGAACCAAGCTGCCCGCAATGGCCGATACGAAAGCGAACCCCTGGAGCCTGCCATGCCTGTCGAATCGCTGATTGTCTCGCCTGGTCCTCAGCCGGAAATGGTGCGCACTGCCGGTGGCGAATTGTTGCGCGTCCCCGCAGGCTGGACGTTGGTGCCGCCTGGTGATGCGGGACTGACACGGCGCGTGAAAGCCGCGGGGCCAACTTGGACCATGCAGGAGAAGAAGGGACGCAAAGTGTTCTCGCGCGGCGTGTGGGCGTGTGCTCAATCGGTGGCGGCGGTACAGCAGCAGCTTGAAGCCGAACGCTCCACCGCGACCTATCAGAAACGCAAAGTGGCGGATGCCGCGCGGCGTGAGCGAAAGCAAGAAGCGTATGTCGAGGACTTTCGCGGCGCGGTGTTAGCGTGGCTGGCGTTCGCCCCCCTGCATGCACCGCTGGCCGAGCGGCTCGCCGATGCCGTGACGACGCATGCGACACCGGTGGGCAGCGGTACCGTGGCGCGTACTGAGCGCATTCCGATCGAACAGCGCGCGGCCTCGGCGGTCATCGCCTGGATGCGTCATCAGACCACCGCGTATGACCACATGAAGATCGCCCGCGTCAAAGGCAAGCGTCGCGAAGTGCGTCGCCAACTCGCCGAAGAATCGCGCCGCTTGCTCGCGAAGTATCGCAGCGGACAACCGGTCATCGCTACCACCTGCCCCTTGCAGCAAGCCCTTGCGCCGCAAGGGCATATTGGCCAGCACGCCCAGTAGGATTCGAACCTACGACCTGCGGATTAGAAGTCCGCTGCTCTATCCAGCTGAGCTATGGGCGCGTGAGTTGTTAGTTTAATCGGTTGTGCGGGGGCTGGGCAGGAGGCTCAGGAAGTTACCCGGCTATGGGCGCGAGAAAACTTGCTGCCCGCCAACATAGGTAGCTACCGCCCGGGCGTGCTCGATGCGATCGTCAGGGCACGTGAGCAGATCGGTGTCGAGGATCACAAAATCCGCGAGCTTGCCGACTTCTAGCGAGCCCAAATCCGCTTCCTGCCGCATCAGCCACGCATTGTTAATCGTGTAAAAGCGGAGCATCTGCTCTCGAGAGAGAGCCTCGGCGGCGTGCAAAGGTTCGCTCGCACCGCGCGGCAATCGACGCACGGCGGTCGCCATCCCCAGGAACGGATCGTACGGATTGATGCTGCGGCGCGGGCCAATCTTCTGCATGTGGTCGGAGCCTCCGCCTGCGATGCCGCCAGCGTCAAAGATCGACTTCAGCGGCTGGAAGTAACGCAACCGATCTTCGCCGAACTGCGCCAGCAGCGTCTGACCATCGAGATAGAGCCACGCAGGCTGAATGTCGAGCACGACGCCCAGGCGGGCCGCCTGCTCGACAGCTTCGCGGCTCATAAAGTTCGAATGCGTGATCGAAGGCCGCGTGTTGCGGATCGGTTGTTCGCGATCGATCTCGGCATACACATTCAACAGTTGATGCACCGCACCATCACCGACGCTGTGCGCGGTGAACTGCAGGTTATGCTCGATCGCGGTGCGCACAATTGGCAATAGCTTGTCGCGAGGAATGAACAGCACGCCGCGGTACTCGGGGTCGCGAATGGAATAAATGTCGCTGACGCCCCACGGCTCGCGCATATAGGCGCTGCCGGTGAGCATACCGCCATCGAGAAACGTCTTGATGCCAATGATGCGCAGGCGACTAGCGCCGCGCGTGAGCGGATTTTTCGCGACCTCTTTGATCGCCTGCTGCACCGATTCGAGCGGCGCGTCAGCATCGACTTGATGCGATAAGGCCATGCGCACTGTCAGCCGGTCTGAATCGAGCAGTGCACGGTAACGATCGATCGCGCTTTTGTCGGCATTACGGTCGATGGCGGAGGTAATGCCCATCGCGTTATACGCGGCCAGCAACTGCACCAGACGTTCGCGGCGATCGCTTTCGCTGGCCGGCTTCGAATTAGACTTGCTCTTGATATAGCGGGTGCAACTGCGGAGGATGCCGGTCGGTTCGCCAGTCTGTGGATCTTTTTCCAGATAGCCTTTGCCGACGACGACGAAATCTTTGTCGATGCCGCTCAGCTTCAAAGCGAGCGAGTTGAGCGAACCATCGGGGCCGGTCGTGAAGGCGACGGGATTCTCGGG
>JAEZGD010000195.1 GCA_023417165.1 Planctomycetota bacterium | reverse complement strand
CGAGCAAGTCGGTACTGGCTTGCAGCACCAGTTCGCTGCCGACGACTTCGCCGGGAACCACGTCGCCGACGATGAGCGCGGCGGGATGCTGGTCGACATCGCCGCTGCCGATGGTGACCAGAAAGATTTCGCGCTTCTGGCTCGTTTGTCCCAGCGACGAGACTCGCACAAACTCTTGCCCGGCGAGCTTACTCAGGCGTTGGTCAAGCTGTTCATACGTCGGATAGGCCTCGAGCGGCGGCGCGGCGCTTGCCAGGCTGCTGAACGCAAGTAGGCAGATACCAACAATCAAGGATCGAATAGGCATAACAATCGAGACGCCAGCCATGGTCGCCAGCGGCCATTCGGTAAGGGGATCAGAGGACCACAAGTATAGGTTATTCCGGCGGTGGCAATGATGGGCGGGCAGCCTCGCCAGGGCGAAAAAGCCAGCATTTTCAGCCGCAAATCAGGCGGCTAGTCGTGCGAATGCGGTGGCTGGCGGGGTGGAAACAGCCAGCGGAAACGAATCCAACCGTGCATGCGAAAAAAGAACAGCATGCACAGCACAGTGAGCGCCATCAACGCCCACGAGAGCGGGTAGCCGTATTTCCACCGTAGTTCCGGCATGTTCCAGGGTGAAACATCCGGATCGAAATTCATGCCATAGATGCCGGCAATGAACGTAATCGGAATGAAAATAGTCGAGACAATGGTCAGCACGCGCATCGTTTCGTTAATGCGATTGCTGACCGCCGACATATAAAAGTCGCGCAGGTCCATCGCCAGTTCGCGATAGACTTCCACCAGGTCGATCAACTGCACTGTGTGATCGTAGCAGTCGCGCAGATAGATGCGCGTCTCGTCCGAGATCTGTGCATGCCGCTCGCGAATTAGCAGGCCGAGCGCCTCGCGATGCGGCCAAATCGCGCGCCGCAGTTGCAGCAGATCATGCTTCAGATCGCGCAGCGGTCCCATGGAGCCTTCGTCAGGATGGACTAGTAACTGTTCTTCAATAACGTCCAAGCGATCGCTGACTTGCTCGATCACAGGGTAATAGCCATCGATCGTGGCATCGAGCAGTGCGTACGCGAGTGCATCAGCGCCGCTTTGACGGATTTGGCCCAGCTTGTTACGCAGACGTTCGCGCACCGGATCGAGTGAATCGCCGGGCATGTCTTGAAAGGTCACCACAAAGTTGGAGCCCAGAAACATGCTGAGCTGCTCGGTCACCACACGTTCGCCGCCATGGACCATGCGCGACACGATGAACAAGTGAGTGCCGTAGTCGTCCACTTTCGGGCGTTGATGCGTGTTGACGACGTCTTCGAGCGCCAGGCGGTGCAGTCCAAACATCTCGCCGACGGCTTGGACGAGACGCGCGTCGCCGAGGCCATCGATATTGAGCCATAGTACGGGATACTTGCCCAGCAATTGCTTGACGTCGTTTAGCGTCACATCGGTGAGTTCGACGAAGGCTTCGGGACCGTACGCGATGACTTGCATCGTGGGCGGATTCGCCTGGGGATCGGCCACAATCGTGCCGGGCAGCGCTCCAGGCTTGGTGCGGCGGCTAAATTCCTTGCGGCGGCGGCGGCGAAGACGACGGAAATCCATGCGATACAAATCAAGTTGATAGTCGTAACTACAGAAAACTACCGACGTTACAGCTACTATTCTAGTCGCCCGCGGCCGGACCTGCGGCAGAGGGTCCATGAGATTTTTTACGAGACTTGGTAACGCTTGCCGCGAAACCTCGCTTCTAATGCTTCTTGGCCAGGCGGGACGCGTCTGGAAACGGAGTTCCCTATTTCTCTTCTAGGTTCGCTCTGGAGTTCAACCGATGGCGCTCGAAAATTACAGCCAGTCGAAGGCGGATGCGTTTGCCAATGCCATGCTCGGACACCTCAACGGCGCGGCGCTCGCGCTGATGGCTTCGATCGGACATCGCACCGGATTGTTCGACACCATGGCGAAGATGGAGCCAGCCAGCAGTGCAGAAATCGCGGCCGCGGCGAAGCTTAACGAACGCTATGTGCGCGAATGGTTAGGAGCGATGGTCACCGGCGGAGTCGTTGAGTACGACGCAGAGACGCACAAGTATGTATTGCCTGCGGAGCATGCCGCCGCGCTGACGCGCAGCGCTGGCCCGGCCAATTGCAGTGTGCCGGCCCAGTTTGTGTCGGTGCTAGGCGGCGTTGAAGACGAAGTGGTCGAAGCGTTTCATCACGGACGCGGTGTGTCTTATACGTCGTACAAGCGTTTTCACGAAGTGATGGCGGAAGAAAGCAGCCAGACGGTGTTGTCAGCATTGTTTGAACACATTCTGCCGCTCGAACCGAAGCTGTCGACCATGCTCAGTGAAGGCTGCGAAGTGGCCGATATTGGCTGCGGTTGCGGTCGCGCGGTCAACATGCTGGCCGAGCGTTTTCCGCGCAGCCGGTTTGTCGGCTTCGACCTATGCCAGGAAACGATCGCCGCGGCGTCGCGCGAGGCTGCTCAGCGCGGGCTGAAAAACGCCTTCTTCATCGAGCAGGATCTTTCGCAGTGGAACGACAAGGAACGCTTTGGCGTGATCACGGCGTTCGATGCGATTCACGATCAGGGGCAGCCAGCGCGCGTGCTCAAGAATATTCACAATGCTTTGCTGCCAGGCGGTGTGTTCTTGATGCAAGACATCGCCGGCAGCAGCCATGTGCATCAAAACATTGGGCGACCGCTCTCGCCGTTCGTCTACACAATCTCGTGCATGCACTGCATGTCGGTCTCGCTGGCTCAGGGTGGCGTCGGGCTCGGCGCAGCTTGGGGACGCGAGAAAGCCGAAGAGATGCTGCGTGAAGCTGGCTTCCAGAAGATCCGCGTCGAGACGCTGGAGCACGACATCATGAACAACT
Organism: Planctomycetota bacterium; assembly: GCA_023417165.1. Classification (GTDB taxonomy): domain Bacteria; phylum Planctomycetota; class Planctomycetia; order Pirellulales; family Pirellulaceae; genus JAEZGD01. The sequence goes on along the minus strand of JAEZGD010000195.1, from coordinate 1,695 downwards.
ATTACTTGGCCTATAAATAGGCCGAAGTGCCAAGCATCCAAGGGCCAAGTTCCAAAGAATAAAGCCTGCTGGCTTGGAACTTGGCCCTTGGCACTTGGACCTTTTAGTTAATCAGCATGCCCTTGACGGGGTCGTCTCCATCCCGCCGTTCCCATTCGCGGCGGATTTCGCCCAGGCCATACACACACATTTCGAATTGGCGACTGAGCCGCTCTAATACATCGCGCGGCGCTTGCTCGTCATGCTCGGTGTCGATGGTGGCGGCGATGTGATAGGCCCGCTTGCCTTGCTGGCAGTAATCGACAAAGTAGTCTTTCTTTTGCGGATGGCGCAGCTCGCGCACGGCTTCTGGATACATACCGGTCCAAAAGAGCGTAAAGTCGCCAATATGACGGTGGACTTCGCGCCGCGCATCGCCAATGCGATGTTCGGCCTCCATCACCATCTCGGCCACTTCATAGACGGGGCGGCCATTGAGAGCCCGCACGCGATAGACACTGTCGCTTTTGACGAAGCGAATCAGCAAGTTCGTGACGTAATCGACCAGTGGCGGATCAACAACACCTAGTTGCGCTTCAAAGGTTTGCTCTGCTAATCCGGCAAAGAACCGGTCGAGCACGTTACCAACGTCTTCGTTTTTCATAGCTGCCTCCACAAGCAATCTCAGCCGCAGTAGCGCCTGAATCAGGTGGCTACCATGATTGGATCAAGCTCGTGGCTGGGCGGCCGACGACGAGGAAACTCGCCGATTGTGGCGGAGGAGGCGGCGCACCGCCTGAACCGCCATGGCCTGCGAAGCCGCGAGCGATTCCCAACCAAATCCGCGAAAGGCGGGACCGCACGCGGCGAACCCTGCCTTTCAACTCAACTCTACGTACGATTTTTGCCCCAGGTCAAGGGCGAACGTCGCCAGAATATGGCAACTTTCGTGCCGCAGCTGTGAAACCGTTCACGAACCATGCGCAAACGGTATAGATGCTAAAGAGTGCAACGCACTGCTGCGCCACGAGGCAACTTGTTGGTAACGAACTGAGCAGCCGATGCTAAGCTTGCTTTACAGCAGCCAGCAATTCGGCCGCATACTCGCCGACGTCTTTGAGCACGGCCTCGCGCGGCTTCGTGCCCGCTTCGGCAATGCGACGCACAAAGGCCGAACCAACGATCAGGCCGTCGGCCACCGGCGCGAGCAGCTTGACGTGCTCGGGTTGGCTGATGCCGAAGCCGATGCAGATCGGCAGTGGCGTTTGCTCGCGCAGCCACGAGACGTTGTCGAGTAGCTCTGGCGGCAACTGCGTGCGCTCGCCGGTGATGCCGGTCACCGAGACGTAGTAGAGGAAGCCGCTCGACGCATTGGCAATGCGCACCGCACGTTCACGCGGCGTGGTGGGCGTGACCAGTTGAATCAGGTTGAAGTCTTCTTGACGGCAGATCTTCGCCAACTCGGCCGACTCTTCGACGAGCAGGTCCGGCACGATCGCTCCGGCGACACCGGCCGCCTTGGCGTCGGCCACGTATCTGGCCAGGCCGTGGCGATAGATGATCGCATAACTGACCATCGTCACCAGCGGCGCGGTCACCTGCGGGGTCACGCTTTGCAGTGTGCTGAGGATTTGCGCCAGCTTGACCTTCTTTTCGAGCGCCCGAGTATACGATGCCTGGATGACGGGCCCGTCGGCGATCGGATCGCTATAGGGA
>JAEZGD010000150.1 GCA_023417165.1 Planctomycetota bacterium | reverse complement strand
GGAGTATATCGACGAGGGGGCAAGCCGCGAAGAGCAGTTGATCTTTCCTGGCAGGGGTGCAATCGGTAAACTCCGCGACCGCGATCCGAATAGCAACGGCGCGAAGACCAAGCCTTCGATCGCTACGTTGCCGCTAGCACCAGAGAAACCTGTTGATGAATGACCGATGACGAAGCGCGAATGACCAATGCATGGGTGGGCACGCTTCATTGGTCATTCGTGCTTCGTCATTCGTCATTTCCTTTCCTATGGCTGATTTCAAAACGCACATCACGACCAGCACCGCACTTGGCATCGCCTATGGTGGTGCAGCGTACTTGCTGTTTGGCGTGCCACCATCAACGTGCATTGTGGCAGGGGGGCTGTGCAGCATCAGCGGGATGCTGCCGGATCTCGATAGCGACAGCGGCGTGCCGGTGCGCGAAACGATCTCGGTATTCGCCGCGGCGATTCCCATGCTGATGCTCAACCGCTTCAAGCATCTGGGATTGAACGAAGAGATGATGGCCTGCGTGGCGATCGTGCTGTACTGCATCTTGCGATTTGGCGTCGCCGAGATTTTCAAACGCTATACCGTGCACCGCGGCATGTGGCATAGCATTCCCGCCTGCGCGATTGCTGGGTTGCTGACGTTCTTGGTGGTCAGCGGCGAGAATTTCGACATCCGCATCTTTAAGACGATGGCCGTGGTGCTTGGCTTCCTGTCACACCTGGTGCTGGATGAGATTTGGAGCGTGAAGGTCGGCGTCACCGGCGTGAGCGTCAAACGCTCGTTCGGTACCGCGTTGAAGTTCTTCAGCAAGAGCCTGTGGGCGAATGTATCGACGTATGGCAAGCTCGTGGTGGTGGCTTTGCTGGCGATGAGCGATCCCGCGCTGATGGAACGCTATGATCTGGGCGATCACCAGGCACCGCAGATGACACGGGCGTTCTTTGATCGGATGTTGGGCCGAATAGAACGCGCCGCAGCGAAGCTCGAAGAGGGACAAGGCTGGCGTTTGGTGCCACGCGATCAGCCGACGCCGGCGATTGCCAAACCACAGACGTTGCCAGCCGGCATGTCGCCAGTAATGCCAGCGAGCGCTGAGGAACCGATGCCGCTCGATACCGCGCGCAGCACCAAGCCCGTCGCGGGTGCGCTTAAGTAATAGCTTTCAATGGTCGCCTGGCAGGGGGCGTGTCTTAAAACGCCTTGCGACTGTCGAGCAGTAGTGTCACCGGGCCGTCGTTGACGAGGGCGACTTGCATGTCAGCGCGAAAGCGACCGGTGGCGACTTCAATTCCTTGCACGCCGACCGCAGCGACAAATGTGTGATAGAGCTGTTCCGCAAGCTCAGGCGGAGCGGCTGCGATGAAGCTAGGGCGTCGGCCTTTGCGACAATCGCCAAACAGCGTGAACTGGCTCACCACCAGCATGCCGCCATGTACGTCTTGCAGCGAGAGATTCATCTTGCCTGCGCTGTCTTCGAAGATGCGCAGCTGCACGACCTTATCGGCCAGTTGTCGCGCGTCGTCTTCGGTATCGTCCTGAGCCACACCCAGTAGTACCAGCAGTCCACGTCCGATCGCGCCGACAGTCTCACCTTCGACGGAAACGCTGGCTTGAGTGACACGTTGCAGGACCGCGCGCATGAGCTACTGAGAGGTAAGAGTGCAGTTGTGAGCTAGGTGCGAACTTCTTCGACGTCTAGGCCGCGTTCCTGACGAACACGCCGCACCTCGGCCAGGATCTGCTCGATGATGCGATAGTTCGCGCCGACGTTTTGCTGTTGGATAAAGAATGCCAAACCGAGAAAGCCGGTTCCGACGACCGCTAACAGGAAGTGATAGATGCGCCACTGCAAGTGGGTTTTGAAATTAGCGCCGGGGTCCGAGAGCGCACCAAAGGCGACGAGGACAATGATCACGAGCATGCCGGCCAGCGCCCACGGAAAGGTGCGCCGTTTGAGTTGCAGGCTTTGCTCGATGAACGCGGGATTGAGCCGATAGGCTTCGACCACTTCGCGGCACCAGCGGCTGGTGCCAATAAAGTAGGTGACCGAGATACTGTTCACGAGCATCGCGACCAAGGCGGCGGCAATGCCGAGCAGCATGTGCGTTGTCGTGCGCGGCTTCAGCTCTTGCCAGGCGACGACCGCTTGATCGAAGGCTTGCTTCTGTTGTGCGTATTGCGGCGCGTCCTTGGCCATCCGCCCTGCTTTGACTTCGCGTTCGACGAGGTTGAGCTTTCGCCCGGCGTCGACCATCTGCGCAGCGGCCTCGCCATAGGGCCCAGTCCACAGACCGAGGGCCAGATTCGTCAGCAGCAAGGCCATTGCGACCAGCGCCAGCCCCAGATAGATACGTGCCATGAGTTGTCGTGGGTTGAGGTGGGAGTGCGTTAGTGTAAGCCCCGTGGGACAAAACGACTAGTCGCCGTAGGATAGAGGCGATCGGCTCGTTCTTTCCCTCGCCGCGACGATGTGCAATGCTCTATCCCTCCCCTGCCCCAGATACCTGCGTCCTCTATCTGCTTCGTCACGGAGCGACTGACAACAATTTGATGAAGCCCCCGAAGCTGCAAGGTCGCGGGATCGACCTGCCCCTGTCGGCCGAAGGACGCCGCCAGGCCGAGTGCGCCGCGAAGGCGCTCGCCGGGCAAACCATTGCAGCGGTCTATAGCAGCACACTGGCGCGCGCGAAAGAGACCGCCACCATTGTCGGGTTGCCGCATCGCCATGAAGTAGTGACCAACGAGTTGATTGTGGAAGTCGATGTCGGCCGTTGGGAAATGCGTAGCTGGGTCGATATCGAAGTCGAAGATCCCGAGGCCTATCAACTGTTCCAGGAAGATCCTGGCACGCATGGCTACGCTGGCGGCGAGAACCTGCGACAGGTCTACGAACGCGTCGCGCCAGTCTTCGAATCGCTGATGCAGGCGCACCTTGGCGAGCAGATCATCATCGTTGGACACAACGTGGTCAATCGCGCGTACCTGGCCGGTGTGCTTGAGTTACCGATGTCTCGCGCGCGTCACATCCATCAAGAGAACTGCGGACTGAACGTGGTTGAATACCACGCTGGTAAGACGAAGCTCGTGACGATGAATGCGGTAGCGCACCTGTACGAGTGAAGTGCCAAGAGCCAAGTTCCAAGGGAGCCTGGAACAAAACACACTCGTGCGTTTTGCACTTCCTCGCCCACTCGTCACTTCTGCTCCTACCCAGCTCCGAGGC
>JAEZGD010000185.1 GCA_023417165.1 Planctomycetota bacterium | reverse complement strand
GCCTATTCCCGATCATCACCAACGTGACCGCTGGGTTACTCGCCATTGATCCAAAATTGGCCGAACTGTTTCAAGTCTTGCAAGCCACACGCTGGCAACGGTTGACCAAGCTGCAGATTCCCACGGCGATTCCGTACGCCATCACTGGGGCGCGAACTTCGAGCGGTTTGGCCATGGTGGGCGCGATCGTCGGCGAGTTCTTTGCCGGCTATGGACAGCAAGCGTATGGTTTGGGTTATCTCATTCAGGCCAATAGCGATGCGCTGCGCACAGATAAGTTGTTTGCAGCCGTGCTCGCCGCTGCGTTGCTCGGCGTGGCAATCTTTGGACTGGTGAACGGGCTGGCCTTGTGGTTGCTGCGGCGCTGGACGCAGCGCTAGTGACGGCGCTGCTTAGCGGCGTCGGCGCGATGCCATCTTGCGCTGCACGCGCATGCCTTGCACGCCGTGATAGGTCGCCAGCAGCGCGCCGGTCGCGGCAAAGCGCTCAAACAAATCTTCAATAGCGAATTCCTCGCCCGGCCACGGATAGGCAAAGATCAGGTCGAAGTCTTCGACCTCCAAACCCAGCTCATCGTAGGCATCGTCCGCTTCGGGATGCAGCCAGGCGAAGTCCGACGTTTGGTTGGCAAGTTGCTCGCCGCCGTGCGGCACCAGGCTGCCACAGACAAACTGCACGCCGAGATTGAAATGCTGCGCCAAGCGTTCCGCTTCGGTGACCAGTTCCGCGTGAATCTCGATTCCGCAGGCGTCGAAGTCGAGCGTCGAAGCCAGTCCCGCGGTGATGCCAAAGCCGCTTCCCCATTCACAGAAGCGGCGACCCGTCGCCAGGTGCGTTTCGGCAATCGTGCGCAGCGAGCGATACACCGTGGCGGCATCACTGGGAATGAACGCCGGATAGGGCGTGCCCTTCTTCAGGTAATGAAAGTGATCGACCTGAATTTGCCCCGCTTCAATGTATTGGGATACCAGGTCCGGCAGCGGACCTTCGTATGGGGCGACTTGAATCTCGACGAGTGGCATGGGACCGCAAGCGGCAGGGAAGGGGGACAATCGCGCGAAACTCCCGCGCGGCTTTGTTATCATAATGCCCCAACATCTTTGGCGGCATCCCCGCTCTTTATTCCTACTTCCCGACGGCTCATGTACACCCTGGATCCTGCCAAGATCGAAGCCACCGTAGTCCAACTAGAGCGGCGCATCGACCAGCGGTTTCCTGGTTCTGGCCTTAGCAAAATCTGCCAGCAACTACGCGTCATCAGCGAACACGCCTGCGAGCGCTCGCTGCAGATTGCGAGGCCCAACGTGGGGCTGCGAGTGGTGATTGGCCTGTTGTGCGCGCTGGTGGTTTGCGGAGCCGTGTTCACCTTGATTGGCATCGGCAAGCCGATCGGCATCGACGACTTCGCCGAACTGGTCCAGGCGATTGAGTCGGGCATCAACGACCTGATCTACATCGCGGTGGCGATCTTTTTTCTGGTCACGCTCGAAAGTCGCTTCAAACGTCGCCGGGCGTTGGCGGCGATCCACGAATTGCGGGCCATCGCGCACGTCATCGATATGCATCAGCTGACCAAAGATCCGGAAGGCATCATGTCCCCCGACAGCGCGCCCAACGGTCCCCCCCAACGAACGATGACGCGCTTTGAACTGAATCGCTATCTGGACTTTTGCAGCGAGATGCTTTCGCTGGTGGGCAAGCTGGCGGCTGTCTATGTGCAGCACTTTGACGATGCCGTCGTGCTGGAGGCCGCCACGGAAGTTGAAGATTTGACGACCGGTTTGTCGCAAAAGATCTGGCAGAAGATCATGCTCACCGATTCCTCCACTTGATAACCTGCGACTCAACCTCCACACTGGCTAGATTCTTCGGACGACTTGGGGCGGATATGACTATGCGTTGTTGGCATGCGGTGTTGTGGATCGGAGTCTCGGTCGCCATGTTGGGCTGCGGTGGCGGTGAACCGACCGCGCCCGCCCCTCAAGCCAAACCCAAGAAAGCGGCCAAGGCTGCGGTCGCGCCGCCCGAGCCAGAGCCGCGCACGCCCGTCGATCCGAATGCTTTCGCCAGCGTGCCCGAGGCGATCAAGGGCTATGTCACAGCCGCCGGCACCGACGATCAAAAGCGCATGGCGCTGGCTAATGAATGGATGATCGCGCAAGGACCGGCCGCCGTGTTGCCGCTAAGCAAAGTGCTGGCCGACGAAACAGCGCCTGCCGAGCAACGGATCGTCGCGGCGAAGGTGCTCGGCCGACTACCAGGCACCAAAGCGGCATTGCTGGCGGCCATCGACGCCAAGAAGCCGGAAGTGCGCGTCAATGTGGTGCAGGCGCTGGGACTGGTCAAACCGGTCGATGCCGAAATCGTGGCCAAGTGCATAGAACTGGCCAATGACAAAGATCCCCAGATTCAACGGTATGCTGTCGCAGCACTCGGCAAAATGGAAACGGCCGCCAAAGACGCTGTGCCGTTGCTTCAACGCATCTTGAACGACAAACAGCACAACGACACGGTCCGCGCCGAAGCGCGCAAGAGCCTCAAGGCCATCGACCCGCGCCGCGGACTGATGGGCTTGAACGACGAGGCAGGCAACTAGCGCGACGGCTCAAGTGGTCGTCGCTGTCGCCAGCGATGCCATGAGCGTGGTTTGCAATTGTCGCCAGGCGGACTTTGCTTGCAGCGGAAAACGCTGATTCACTTCCAGTTCGATGCCTGCATACTCGGCATCGCCAAATTGTCGCCGCAGATAGGTCGTGAATCCGTCGGCGGTGCCTAGATACGGATAGTTTTTGCGCACCCGCAAGTCGGGCGCGGCCGCTAATAGCGCTTTACGCCACTCATCGCAAAAGTGGCGTTCCTTTGTCCGCGCGGGATCATAGAGCAAGCCAATATCGGCCTGACGGACTTCGCCGTTGAGTTCCGGCGTGAAGCTGTGCACGCCAATGTGCAGCACCGACCGGCCGGCCGTGACCTCGCTGGCGATATAACGCTCGACCGCCTGGCGATGCGGCACGTAATAGGCTGCGAGGACGTGCTGCTTCGCGTCGCGCGAAATCCCGCGCGTGTAGTCGGAGAACAGCTTCGGATGGTGCAGCGAGCGATTCAGTTCGATCAGCAGACGCGTGGTGGTCGAAAAAAACAGCTTCGCTTGGAAGGCCTCGGCAAAGCGTTGCGCCAACACGAGCGCGCCGGGATCCCAGCCGCGATGACTTTTAAGAACCTCGCCTGCGCCACGAAACAGCGCGCGGTAGGGAGGCGGAACCGCATGGCCTCCATGTTCGCACGTAAAGAGCAGCCGAGGTGAGGAGCGCGCGGTCACTGGCATCCTTTTCCGAGAACCTACCGTATTGGTAACGCCGCGATCGCCACTCACACGATCGTTTACTCATGTCCTTGAAACATCTTGCCTTGGTCGAGGCACTGGCACAGCTCGCTGTAAATCTGTTGGAGCTTGCTGCGCGAAGTATCGCCTTGGAGCCGGCTGATAATGCGCCTAGCGAGCGGGCCTTGCTGCAAGATTACGCGCAGCGGTTCGCCCCAGGCGGCTTCCAACGAGCCGCTGAACATGCCCAGCGATTCGAGCGTCCACTTCCACAGGTCGTGTGCCGAGACCGCGACGCTGGCGGGATTGCCGGCGATCGGATAACCAAACTGCCGCAGGTACTTGGGATCGGTGATGATGGCTTGATCGGCGTCGCGGACCGCGGCCAGAAAGATCGGCTCGAGCGCTGCGGTGCTGAACGCTTTCTGCTCGCTGAGCGGCGTCCAATGCTCGTCGACCAGCGCGCGTAACACTTCGACAATCGCTGCGCAGATTGCCAGGTCGGCTTGCGGGCACTCCTGCACGTCCAGCACGCGGATCTCGATGGCGTTGCGATCGAACCGCGCAATCGCGCCGCGCGCATTCAGCCATTCGTGCTTGAGGATGCGGTCTGGATCGTGCGGCGCGATGTCGGCGTCGATCTGGCGATAGATCTGGTCGTAGTACGATTGATAGTCGAACACCGGTTCGGGAATGACACGCCCGCTGATCGACGGAATCTTGCGCGCGTTGTGACGATAGACCTCCAGGCGGTTGTCCATCAGGCCGGTGAGCTTCCCGTCCATCACTGGGCTGCTGGCGGCGATGGCGGGCAGCAGCGGCAGAATCAGCCGAATGGCGGCGTGCAGGCGCGCGAACTCGGCATCGCCATTAAACGGCAGATTCAAGTGCACGCTTTGCAAGTTCGCCCAACCATGCCCGGTGCAATCGAAAATGCGATTGAAGGTTTCGTAGATCGGGCTGTTGTCGTGCGGCCAGAGTTTCAGCTCGGCCACCGGGTCCATCCACGGATGCATGGCGGAAGGCATTAGCTGCGCGCCGAGTTGGCCAAGCTGGTGTTGGATCGTGGCGATGTTCTTTTGGAAGTGGGGCGCTAGCGGCGCCAGCGACGGCGCGGGATCGGTCGTTTTGATTTCGACAACGTGCAGCGCGAGCTCGTTCGACCACGACACGATACCGTTCTCGTAGTCGGACGAGATCTCGCCGACGACCGATTCCAGCAGCTTGTCGGTAACGGCGCTGACCGCCAGATCGTCGCGGTTGACGATCATGTATTCCAGTTCGACGCCGAAGGCCTCGAACAAACTGAGGGGTTTCTTTGCGTGGACGTCCATAGGCTCAGGCTACTCGGATACCCGCCTTGCGTTGTTCGATACGTGCCAGGAAGACCGCCATGATGCGGCGATAGAGCTCATCCTTGAGCACCGCGTCTTCCACGCCGGCGTCGATGTTGGGATTGTCGTTGACTTCGATGACATAAAACTTGTCGCCCGACTGTTTCACGTCGACGCCGTACAAGCCGTTGCCGATATGATTGGCCGCCTTGAGCGCGGCGCGCACCGCCTTGGCGGGCGCCAGCTCGACGGGCAGCGTCTCGAACTTGCCGTATTCCTTCTTGCCGTTCTGATCGCGGGCGATGATCTGCCAGTGATTGGCCGCCATGAAGTATTTGCACGCATACAGGGGCCGACCGTCCAGGATGCCGATGCGCCAGTCGAACGTGGTGGGCAGAAATTCCTGCGCGACGACCAGGTCCGATTCGCTGAGGAACTTGTCGAGGAGTGCGTCGCGTTCTTCCTCGGTCTTGGCTTTGACCACGCCGATCGAGAACGCGCTGTCGGGCTGCTTGAGCACGCAGGGCAGGCCGAGTTCATGTTGCAGGCAGTCGCGATTGCCTTTGTGCACGAGCACGGTTTTAGGCATCGGCACTTCAAACCGCGTCAGCATTTCGGCTAGGTACACCTTGTTGGTGCAACGGACGATCGATTGCGGATCATCCATCACCACCAGTCCTTCGCTGGCGGCGCGGCGAGCCATGCGATAGGTGTGATGGTTGACCTGCGTGGTTTCGCGGATGAACAGCGCGTCGAACTCGGCGATGCGGCCGTAGTCGTCGCGCGTAATCAGTTCCGTATCGAGTCCCATCGACTCAGCGGCGCGGACGAACTTGTTGATCGCCTTTTCGTTCGACGGCGGCTCGGGATCGTCGTGGTTCCACAAAATGGCCAGGTCATAACGCGCGCGAGCCCGCTTGCGCAGCTTCGCCCCGCGACCGTTGAAGTGCTCAGTGGCGACTTCGACCAGGAAGGGCCAATGCGATTCCGGCACGTCCTCGGCCGGGATCACCGTGACGCTCTTGAGTTGCCATTCGTCGCCCGCGAACTCGAACTGGGCGCGCAGCATCGGCGCTTGAAACAGATTGAACAGGTGCGAGCAGAGCCGGTCATAGCGCTTGGCCATGTTGCGGCCGAAGTAGATGCTGAGCGTGAACTCGCCGCTTTGCAGCGGATGCAGGCTTTTTTGAATCAGCTCGTCGAGATCGTCGCTGATGAGGCGGACCATCGACTGGCTTTTCAGGTCTTGAATGGTGGTGATGCTGGGCAGCGGCTTGTGGCCGCGCGCTTCAGCCAGCAGCGAGACATAGTAGCCCGCGCTTTGATAGCGATAGGACTTGCAGAGGTTGAACACCTTCACGCCGCGCATGTCGCTGTATTCGGGCTTGGTCAAGTAGGACCGCGCATCGACCACATCGACATCGGGAATCTGGAAGGGCCACGCTTTGGGGTCGTTGGCCACGATCAGGATCGACACGGGATTACCTCTTCAACGTACGGAAGCCTCGCGACAAGCGAGAGGGAGAACCACGGCCGGGCAGGGGCCCTGGCTGGTTGTTTGCTGGGAAATGAATGCGGAAAGGGAGGCATGTAAACCACACCAAGATTCGCCGCTCGGCAGTCCGGGCGGCGTGCATGCTTTCGACTATTTTTTGGGTTGGACAATCAGCAAGTTGGCGTCGTAGGTCAGCACGCCTAGCAAGATCGCTCGGATGACGCGGTTGGCGTTCACCTGATAGTAATGGTCAGGCCCGAAGGGATGGGCCAGGAACGGGTCCGCGACCAGCACCTGGCGGTTCTTTTTGTCATAGCCGCAGAGCACCACAAAATGTCCGGCCGGTACGCCACGAATGTCGTCTAGATCGCAATTGGGACCAAACTCGCGGGCGCACCGATACAAATAGGTAGCGCTGAGGCCAGTCAGGATGGGAAGCTGCCGTTTGAGATACTTGCGAATCAAGCTGCTGGTCAGATCCTGCATCCCGATCGTTCCCCCTAGCCGGAGGAACTCTAAATACGCTTTGGATGCTAGCTGAAGCTTCGGCGAAGTCTTGAATTCCATCTGCCGCTGCAGGCGATCGGCCAGCGGCGGCGCTTCGGGCGTAAACCAAGATGGATCAAAGACTTGCAGATTGGCCGTGACGATATGAGCGTCATAGCCACGCTCCAAAGCATGACATCCCAGCAACACCGCCAGGGTGCCGCCATCTTCGAGTTTCGGCACGGTTTGAATGACATCGTCCAGCGCCAGTTCGTCGCCATGAAAGCGATACAGCGCTTGCAGGCACGTAGGCCCGCAAGTCGTGTTGTCTGGCTGCGGCAGGATATCGAATTCGAGGACGTGGAAACTCACGGTCAGACTTCTGGCAAAATCCGTTCCTGCGGTTGCGAGATTCGATCCACCGTGATCGGTTCGCAGGGCGTGCGAGAGCCATTGCCGCAGAGGTCATTGTGCGGCAAGAAGGGCGAGTGGGGCAAGAGGGAATATCGCCCTTTTGAGCCGTGGCGAGCGGGGAGCGTCCGCTCCCCGATTCTGAGTTTCCCAATTCTCAACTTCCCGATGCGTAGCTCCCGGACCGGGGCTTTAGTGTTCTTCGTGCTTGGGATCGGGTTCCGGCAGGAAGAAGCTGAAGCTGAAACCGCTGATGTACACAAAAGCGGCGACACCAGCGGCCACCAGCGCGAAGGCCAGGGGCGCTTGCGGTCCCTTCATGCCGGTCCATTGCACAATCGTCGCGGTGACGAAGGCGAACGAGGTACCGATCAAGCGACCGCCGATGTTGGCGGCAAAGCTTTCGCCGGTGCCGCGTAAGTGCATCGGATAGACGCGCGGCAAGTAGTTGCCCCAAAAGCTGAACTGCGCGACCGTGAAGAACCCGGCCAGCATTACGCCGAGCGACATCGTGGTGACGGGCAGTTCGCCCAGATAAATCGCGTCCAGCGGAATGCTGAAGAAGTGGGTGTTGGGAATCTTCAGGAAGAAGTAGAACACCAGTGGCACGATCAGCAAGCCTGGTCCCTGGAAGATTCGCAATAGCTTCTGCCGGCTGACGATACGCACCGCCAACAGCGCCAAGGCGAAGCGACCAAGCAAGCCGCCGATCTCTTGCAGCTTGACGTATTCCGAAGCGATTTTTTGCTCCAGCGGTCGCTGAATGGGCAACCGCTGCTTCGGGTCATTGCGATCGAACGACCGGCCTTCAGCTTCTGCCTTGGCTTCGGCCGTATCGAGCGCCTTTTCGACCTTGGCTTTGACATCGGCCAAGCCTGGCACGATCTGCGGGATTTGCTGAATCGCACCGAACGCCGCACCATAGCTGCAAGCGAACATGATCGCAGTGACAATCGTCGTGCGACGCAGCTCAGGCGAGAAGATCGCCGCGAAGCTCGGCCGCTTGAGCGTCCCCTTGGCGCGCTTCTCTTGCCAGGCGGGCGATTCAGGCAAAAACGGACGGATGATGATCAGCGGAATGGCGGGAATCAACCCCGACATCAACGTATAACGCCAGGCATGGCCGGCAGGACTATCAGGACTGATTTGCGGACCGCCGAATAGCAGCCAGGTTGGCAACTGAATCGCGGGCAGATTTCCATCGAGCTCCATGCGCGTCAGCACGCCAAAGACAATCGCTACGAGCAAACCACCCACCGACGAAAACGCTTGTGTGTAACCCAGCACGCGTTCTTTTTGTTTGGGGTCGGTGAACAATTCGGCCAACCATGCCACAGCGGCGACGAACTCGACGCAGACGCCGACGAACGTCGTGCAACGCAGGATCAGTAGCATCCAAATGTTGGTTGAGAACCCGGCAAAGAAGGCCGAGAACGCATACAGCAGAATGCTCCAGGTCAGCACTCGCCGCCGTCCCAGCCGGTCGGTCAGATAACCGCCAAACAGACCAAAGATGCCACCGACAATCGCCGGCCAATAGAACAAGCGTCCCAGCCACATTTGAAACAAGTCGCTGCCGGGCACCGCGCCGGGCACCAGTTCAGTGAGCGCCGGGCGCAAGATCAGCGGCAACATCAACAATTCATAGATGTCGAACGCAAAGCCAATCGAGGCGATGATGCAAATCAGCCATTGGACGCTCGTCAGACGCGCAGCCGGCGCAGAGGAAAGATCGGCCATCGAGACCCTCGAGGAAGCGGCGGGGAAAAAGCGGCAGGCTAAAGAGCCTCAAGTCTAGCTGTTGCCACAACGGTCAACAAGAACGGAATCGACTGCGGGGGGAAAGCGGTCGCCGCATCGCCTGGGCGGACGCAAGCGACGGAGAAGGCGAGTGCCGGACCGGTTCATGACTGTTTTGTCATATGGCGAAGCGCGTCTGACCGGTCGCGCTCGCGATAGAGTTCGGACCAGCCAATGAGGAGCCCTACGGTTGCCCAGAAGCCGAACGACGCCACCAGGGCCAGTTCCAAACGCTGTGCCGCTAAGAGCGCGTACTCATCGAACGCGGTCCAGTATTGCTGCGCCAGATCTTCGGTGGCGACCCTCAGATCCTGTTCGGCTTGCGCGAAATCTTGCTGGTTCTGCTCGACGACTTGCTGCACTTCCTGGCGATGCTCGGTGGCTTGGCTATCCAATTTAGTCACGGTAGCCAAATGGTCTTCGACACTGTTGCGGGCCAGCGCACGACGTAGCATTTCCAGCGCTAGCGGGCTCATCGACGGCGGCTGTAACGGATCGATCGCCGGGCGGGAGGGCAGGCTGATGCGCTGTTCGATCGGCAATGTCGAAGCGACTTCCAGAATCGGGCGATTCAGTTCTTTCTGCGCCGCCAGCAGCGTGCTGCGCGCGCTCCCTAGCTGCGTTTGCAGCTCACCACTCATCTTCAATGCTTGCTCGGTCGCTTGCAAACGCAACGCCTTGTCGGCGGCCAGTTGTTGCTCGATGGTGGGCGGCGCAGCATGGTCC
>JAEZGD010000015.1 GCA_023417165.1 Planctomycetota bacterium | reverse complement strand
CGCCGCAACGGTGCTCGATCATGGTCGGCAGCCAGGCCATCACGCGTTCGTTAAAGCCGGGGATGGCGTCGGAAGGAGTGTCTTTCAACTCTTGCAGATCGACCACCGCTTCCAAGACCGGAAAACGCGCCCAGATATTGGGTCCCCGCAGGGCGCGCACACGGCGAATTTCCATACACTCTAACAACCCGGAAAGGATGCGGCGGCAAGTTGCGGCCGCGGGCAGAAAATCGTGCCGCAGGATTCTATCGGGTGGCAAGCGGCTGTAGTAGGGCAAACCGCACGGGTTGCGGCAGAAATGTGCTAGCTCCCAAAATCCCCGCGGCAGGCCGCCGCTACGCCAAGGCGTCCTCGATCACCTCGCCGTAAGTCAGCGGCAGCGGGCGTCCGGCGCGATCGTGAATCAACGTATGCGGATCGATGCCCAGCAAATGGTACATCGTCGCCAGCAAGTCTTTGGGCGAAATCGGCCGATCCGCCACCTCGCCAGCGTGCTTGTCCGAAGCACCGACAATCTTGCCCCGGGCGATGCCCGCCCCGGCAATCAGCGACGAATAAACCCTCGCCCAGTGATCGCGACCGCCGCCCCCGCCTGTGGTGATCTTGGGAGTGCGACCATGCTCGCTGGTGCAGACGACCAGCGTTTCGTCCAACAGCCCGCGCTGATCGAGATCCGTCATCAGCCCGTACCAACCCTGGTCGAAGCCAGGCGCCAGTTCGTCCTTCATCCGGGGGTAGTGGTTCCAGTGCGTGTCCCAGCCGGTCCCCGCCAGGCCGTATTCGTCCCAGAAAACCGAGACGACGCGCCCGCCCGCTTCCAGCAATCGCCGGGCGGCCAGGCAAGACTGACCGAACAACGTGTGGCCGTACAAATCGCGCGTCTGAGCCTTTTCCTTGCGCACATCGAGTGCCTCGGCAATCTTCGGCGATTCCAACAGCGACAGCGCTGCTTGCTGGTGTTGCGAGAGCTTGCCAGCGCTGGCGGAAGCCGCCATCTGCGGCGCGAGCGCATTCATTTGTTCGAGCAGCGAGCGCCGCGTGCTCAAGCGGTCAATCGTCCACTCCGGCTGCAACTCGCCTGCGTTAGGCAAGGTAAAGTGGCAATCGGCCGCGGTTCCCATGTACGGATCATTGCCGTCATAGACCTTGGCGGCCAGCGTCTTGCGATGCCCCTTGGTGGCGGTGCCGCGAAACTCGGCCCACACCGGATCGTATTGATTGCCCAGGAACGCAGCGAACGGCCCGGCACGTGGAACTTCGCCTTCGCGCTGCGAACTGAAGCGAAACGGCAGCGCCAAATTGACCGGAATCGCGGGCGGCTTTTGCCCCGCGCGGCGCTGAGCATCGATGTATTCGACCACCGAGCCAAAGAACGGCCAGTGCCGAGCGTCGTTGGGCTTCAGCTCCATGCTGACATCCATCGTCGGCACGCCGGTCAGCGCATAGGCGACGCCATGCAGCGGATACTCATGCGTCAGCGAACGCAGCACGCACACCTTGTCCATCACCTGCGCCATCTTGGGAAAGAGCTCTCCCACTTGGCAGCCGACAAGGTTCGACGCAATGGTCCCCAGTTCGCCGCGGATTTCGACCGGAGCATCGGGCTTCGGATCGACCCATTCGATCTGGCTCGGCGCGCCATACAAATGTATCAGCAGAATATTCTTCGCGCGACCAAAGCCGCGCGTGGCTGGCTGATCGCTGGCGGCTGCCTGCAGCGCGGCTAACTGCGGCCACGCCAGCCCGGCAAAGCCCAGCCCGCCCAGGCGCAGCATTTCACGCCGCGAGATACCATCGCACAGTTGTTTCGCAGATCCGAGGATGCGTAGCATGCCGTCATTATCAAAATCGCCCGGCAAAATGCCAGAGAAATATCGACGTTGGTTGATGTTTTTACAAGCTGCGCAAAAACCGCAGCAGTGCGGCGCGGTCGCTATCAGTTAGAGGATCGGAAACCTGATGGCCATAGACGTCCAGCACGTCTTCTAATGCCGTGGCGCGACCATCGTGAAAGAAGCGGCTCCCCTGCCCTACGCCGCGCAAGCTGGGCGGATTGAACTTGGCCGCGGGCTCGCCTTGGCTCGGCCATACTTCATAAACATCGTGCGAAGTATACGTTAGCGGCGGGATGTGGCATTGTGTGCAACGCTGCTGAGCGAAGACTTGCCGCCCAGCTTCGATCTGTTGGCGATCGGCCTCGTCGCGCGGTGGCGCTAGCGGCGGCGGTGGTTCGAGCGTATGCAAATAGGCCGTCAAGTCGTACACCGCTTGCGCATTCGATTCGCCTTGCATCGAGGTCTCGATGCTCTTGCGCACCTGATCGTGCAGTTCTTTGATTTCGCCGTTCCAGGCCCAGCGATCGGTATCGCGCGTGCCGAGCAGCGTCAGCGTCCGTTTGGCGGCCCCGTGCGAACCATCGCCCAGCGTGTCGGCCAATTGCCCGTTGGTATGCCCATCGGTATGGCAGCTATGACAGCTCATCCATTTTTCGAACGACAGCCGCGCATCGTAGAACAGGCGTTCGCCTCGTTCGGCTGCCGACAGCGTCGGCGCGGGGCCGAGCGACAGCACTTCACTCGTTTCACTTGCCAGATCGACAAAGATCACCGAGCTATCGAACTGGTTGACCGCCAAGAGTTCGCGCTCGCTGCCGCCGGCGAGCAGCGCGATGGGACGACGCCCGAGCGTTTGGCGACTATGAACCAGCCCGGTCGATTCCACGATCACCAGTTCGTCCGCGCCGGCCAAGGCGACCACAAAGCTGCCATCGGTTAACGGTAACACTGCATTGGGATCGGCGCTGCCATCGCCTTCTTGGCCGAGCGAGATCAGCCGCGTGTCGGTGACAAGGTTCGCGTTCGGATTCAGCAGTTGCTCGCGCGAGATGATGCGCACGACGTTCTTCATCGCCGCGCCCCACTGCACATTGTCGAGCGTTAGCGGCAACGTATTCAGCAGTTGATGCGCGACCAGCAAGCGATCGTGCTCGCCATCCCAAACCAGGCTCGCCAGATTATGTCCCTGCACATCACGAACCGACAACACCTTTTGCGACTTCACATCAATTACCGCCAGGCGACCACCAAACGCATCGCCGACGATCAAATGTTGTTGGTCTGGCAACATCGCCAGCTCGCGCGCCGGAAACGGCAGCTCCAGCGATTGTTCCATTGCCAGGCGATCGTCGTCAGCAATCGTCAGCAGATCTAGGCGGCGCGACCAGCGACTAACTACGAACGCGCGCCGACCATCGGCGCTCACCACAATGCTTTGCGGATCATTGCTGACGCGGACGCGCTGCCGCTCGACAAGTTGTTGCTGCTCAAGCCGGCAGGTAATGACTTCATGCGCTTGTGCATCCGTTAGTAGCAGCAGGCCCTTGCTTGATACGGCAAGATCGCTCAGTCGCTTACCGACCGTAATTTCCGACCGCACTTTGCGCTCGACCGTGTCCACCAGCGACACCGAACCGCTGCGCGCATTGGCCAGCGCCAGCGTCCGGGCGTCGAGGCGGACAGCCGAGACCGGATACCGCAGCTTCGCCGCTGGTGATTGGGCGTGGGCCGCAGTGGCCGCCGATAGCAGGCAAATCAGCAGAATTGCAGGTAGTTTCATACGCCTATTGTTCCCCTCCGTGCCACGCCTGCCAAGATCCGGCGGCCCGGCCGCGCCATACTCTTTACATCGTCCGCAACCTAAGCCACCATGGTACTTTGCACTCTTTTATTTCCCGCCTTTCCCCTCTCTCCTTGCCGCTATGTTTCGTAATTTGCTGCCTGTGCTGTTTTGTGGGCTGGCGCTGTGCGCGTCTGGCCTGCGGGCTGAAGACAAAAAGAGCCTGCCGCCGATCCGCGCGCTGCTGATCACCGGCGGTTGCTGCCACGACTATACCAAGCAAAAGCAGATCCTGCCCGAAGCGATCAGCAAGCGGGCGAACGTCGAATGGACGATCGTTCACCAAGGCGGCAGCAGCACCGACGCCATGATTCCGTTCTATGAGAACGAAGATTGGGCGAAGGGCTACGACATTGTCGTGCACAACGAATGCTTCGCCGGCGCGTCCGATCCCGCCTGGACTGGCAAGATTCTGAAGCCCCACCGCGAAGGCGTCCCCGCAGTGGTGATTCACTGCGCGATGCACTGCTATCGCGACAAGACCGACGAGTGGTTCAAGTTTCTCGGCGTCACTTCGCGCGGCCACGGCGCGAACTATCCCTTCGAGGTCGTCAATCTCGAACCGGACAATCCGATCATGAAGGGCTTTGGCGAAAAGTGGCCGACTCCCAAGGGCGAGTTGTACATCATCGAGAAATTGTGGCCTTCGGCCAAGCCGCTCGCGCACGCCATGAGCCGCGACACCAAGAAGAACGAAGTGTGCATCTGGACCAATCTCTATACCGATCGCACGCGCGTCTTCGGCACCACGATTGGCCACCACAACGAAGAGATGAACGACGAGGTCTTTCAGAACTACATCACGCGCGGCCTGCTGTGGGCCTGTGATAAGCTGAACGACGACTATTTGGTCCCCGCCAAAGAAATCAAGATCGAACACGTTCCCGATCCGACCGCCAACAAGCCCAAGGGCCCGCAAGGCCAACCCACGCCGGCGCGCAAGACCGGCGGCAAAAAGGTGCTCGCACCGAAGAACCTGGCGCTCGGCAAGAAGGCGACCGCGCTGACCTCGCAAGTGGGCAACGGACACAAGCCGGAGAATGCCATCGATGGCGATCTTTCCACCCGCTGGTGCGCCGACAATGATAAGACCGGCAATTGGTGGCAAGTCGATCTCGGCCAGCCGGAAGAAATCAAAGGCTGCCGCGTGACCTGGGAGTTTGGCGATCGGGCGTACGCCTATTTGATCGAAGGCTCGGCCGACGGCAAGACGTGGAAGAAACTGGTCGACGCCACCAACAGCAATAACAAGCCGCAGGTCTGCGAACACAAGTTCGACGCGACCGATGTGCGGTATGTCAAAATCAGCATTCCCGGCCTCAGCCCCGGTGCCTGGGCGAGCTTCTATGAATTCGAAGTGCTCGGCAAAGAACTGGTCGAGACGGTCGTCTATTCAGAGACGGAAGCGCAGACGCGCAAGCTGCTGACCGGCATCAAAGCGCCGCCTGGGTTCGATGTTTCGCTGTTTGCGGCTCCGCCCGACGCTGGCTATCCGACCTGCCTGGCGGTCGCGCCGACCGGCGAAGTCTTTATCGGCATCGACGAGAACGGCTCGCTCGACTCCAAGCCCAATCGCGGTCGCGTCGTGCGCGCCGTCGATCGGGATGGCGATGGCGTGGCGGAGGAGTTCAAAACCTTCGCCAGCATGGACAGCCCGCGCGGTATCGTGTTTGTCGGCAAAACGCTGTACGTGATGCATCCGCCCAGCTTGACCGCCTTTCACGACGACAATGGCGACGGCGTCAGCGATCGCAGCGAAGTGCTGGTCGACGGGCTCGGCTTTGACCTGAAGTTTCGCGGCGCTGACCATACCACCAACGGCATGCAACTGGGCATTGATGGCTATTTGTATGTGGCGGTGGGCGATTATGGTTTCATCAAAGCCAAAGACAAAAGCGGCCGCGCATTGCAACTGCTTGGCGGCGGTGTAGTGCGTGTGCGCACCGATGGCACGGGGCTGGAGATCGTCTCGCGCGGTCAACGCAATATCTATGATGTGGCCATCGATCCGTATTTGAATTTGTTCACACGCGATAACACCAACGATGGCGGCGGCTGGAACGTGCGGCTCAGCCACGTGATTCCGAGCGGCCAGTACGGTTATCCTTCGCTGTATATCAACTTCCCGGACGAAATCGTGCAGCCATTGGCCGATTACGGCGGCGGCTCGCCGTGCGGTTCGTTGTTTGTTGACGAAGGCGCGCTGCCAGCTCCGTTTGGCCATGCGTTCTACACCTGCGATTGGGGACGTAGCATCGTCTATCGCCATCCCTTGCAGGCAAAGGGCGCGGGCTTTGCCGCCGAACAGGAAGTGTTTGTCGAAGTGCCTCGTCCGACCGATATGGAGATCGATGCCAGCGGCCGGATGTTTATCGCCAGTTGGCGCGATGGCGGCTTCAACTACAGTGGGCCGAACGTCGGCTATGTGGTTCGCGTCGCCGACAAGAATGCCAAGCCTGTCGCGTTTCCCGACCTGGCGAAGCTGAGCGACGACGAACTCGTGGCGCTGGTCGGCAGCAACAGCCATGTGCGCCGCTTGCATGCCCAACAAGA
>JAEZGD010000755.1 GCA_023417165.1 Planctomycetota bacterium | reverse complement strand
AAGCCGATGTTCATCGCCGACGGCCACCATCGCTATGAAACGGCCTGCAACTATCGCGACGCCTTGGCGAAGGATGGCCCGCTGCCAGCCGATCATCCGGCCAACTATGTGATGACCCAGTGCGTCAGCATGCAAGATCCCGGCCTGGTCGTGCTGCCGACGCATCGATTGTTCCGCGGCTTACAGGCGCACACCGCGGCAGAACTGACGGCGCTGCTGGAGAAGTATTTCACGCTGCAACCAGCCGGCGAATCGCCCTGCGAGGCAACCGCCATCTGGGAACGGATCGAAACCGACGCCGACCAGGCGCAGATGGCCTTCTACACCACGAAGGACAACCAGTGGTTGCTCGCCCGGCTGAACGACGCCGGCAAGATGAAGATGGCCGAGATCGCCAAGGACCACTCCGCCCAATGGCAAAGCCTGGGCGTTGCCATCCTGCATCGCCTGGTGATTGAGAATTTGCTGAACGCCAAGGACTTGCCGAAGGCCCGCTATGTCCACCTGGTGGACGAAGTGATCGAAGGCCTGGAGAAGAAGGACACGATCGGCGAAGGCGCCACCGGCGAAGAGTTCCCGCTGGCCGTCTTGGTCATGCCCGCCACGATCCAGCACATCGAGCAAGTCAGCGAACAGAACGAACGCATGCCTGCCAAGAGCACCTACTTCTATCCGAAGCTGCTCAGCGGCATGGTCTTCAACCCGCTGGAATAGCCGCCGGCCGCAGCAAGTCGCAAATTTAGGACGGGATTCCAATCCCGTCCATTTCTGCTCGATGCAGGAATCGCCTCATCAGCACAGTTTCACGTGAAACAGACAATACGCGGGCGTCCCAACCGGACGCCCGTTTCACGTGAAACCATCTAGGCAAGCTTCACGCTCTGCGCAATCCGTTTCACGTGAAACGGATTGTTGCCTTCTTCTTCCGCCGCATAGCGGCCACGGTTCGTAGCCAGGGGGGTTGCCCCTGTTACCCTAGCGCCGTCCGTCGTGCCTGCCCCGTTTGCGCGAAGTCCTGTAGGGACGCAGGGAGTGCCGAGCATGCCCAACACGTACACACAGCTTCTCTATCACATTGTCTTCGCCACTCGACGCCGTGAGCCCTTGGTTCGAGAGAAATGCGAAAAGCGATTGCACGCTTACATCGGCGGCATTGTTCGGAACGAAGGCGGAGTGCTGCTCGCGGCGGGAGGCATGGCCGATCACCTGCACCTAGTGCTTCGGCTCGGAACGACACGCGCGGTGGCCAATGTCGTACGCGTCGTGAAGAGCAAGTCAGCGGCCTGGATGAACGAGCTCGAAGACTATCCTGGTAAGTTCTATTGGCAGCGCGGTTACTCAGCCTTCACGTTGAGCAAGTCGCAACTCGACCGCGTGCTGAACTATGTGAATCGCCAGAAAGAGCACCACCAGCACCGAGACTTTCAGCAGGAGCTGCGGGTGCTCCTGGCCAAACATGACGTGGCCTTTGAAGAAGCCTATCTGTGGGAGTGGGAGTGAGGGACGTGTTTCGCTTAGGATCCAGGGGGCAAGCCCCCAGGCTAGAAACCGCGGCCGCTCCGCGGCGAATGCAGAACGTACTGGCTTCCCAACTACTCTTGGCCGACCGTCGGCCCAACCGCCCCGTCACAACTGACATTCCGCTCGCACACGAGAACTGGCTACAATCCGCCCGCTGCATTCATGGAGGAATGGCGTGGGACGGATCTTGTGCGTGGCGAATCAGAAGGGCGGCGTGGGAAAGACCACCACCGCTGTCAATCTAGCCGTTGGCCTGGCGAAGGCTGGCTCGCGCACCTTGCTCATCGACCTCGACCCGCAGTGCAACGCCACGACCGGCCTGGGCCAACAGCCGACCGAACGTCATCCGCTGGTGCTGCAAAAGCCCCTGCGGGAATCGCTCGTCGATACCGCGGTCGAGAACCTGCGCCTGCTGCCTGGCAGTCGCAGCTTTCAAGATGTGGAAGTGCTAGCACAAGGCGAGCAGGGCGAAGCGGCTGTGCTGCAAAAGCACCTGGCGGGAGGCATGCAGTCGTACGACTTCGTGCTGATCGACTGCCCGCCGTCGCTCGGTCCGCTGACACAGGCGGCGCTCGCCGCGTCGACCGAAGTGCTGATGCCGATCCAGTGCGAATACTACGCAATGGAAGGTCTGACGCAGATGATCGAGGTCATCCGCGATGTCATTCAGCGTCACCCGGCGCGGCTGGCCTTCAGCGGCATCTTGCTGACGATGTACGATCCATCGCTCGAACTAACACACGAAGTCGATCGCGAAGTCCGCGAGTTCTTTGGTGAGATTGTCTTTCAAACGGTAATCCCGCGTGACGTCGCAGTCAGCGAAGCGCCCAGTCACGGCAAGTCGGTTATCGACTATGCGCCTCGGGCACGCGGCGCGCGGGCATATATTGAACTTTGCATGGAGGTGCTGGAACGATGAGTCGCGAAAAAGTTCTTGGACGTGGCCTGGCCGCATTGCTAGGGACGCCTCCGGGCGCGCCTGCTTCTGCTCCCGCGCCCTCTCCAGTCGCACCCGTCGCCAACGAAGCGCCCACCGTGCGCCTGCATCGCGTCGACGAATCGGCGGACGAAGCTTTCGACGACGAGACGCCTGCCGCTGCGGTCGCTGCCAACGGTGCCGGGACTGACGGCCTGCTGATGCTGAACGTCTACGAAGTAGACGACAATCCGTTCCAGCCGCGGCGTGATTTCAGCGAGCCCGAAATCGCCTCGCTGTCGGAGAGCCTCAAAGAACACGACATGCTGCAGCCGATCTTGGTCCGCAAGATGGGCGACCGCTATCAGCTCATCAGCGGCGAGCGCCGCCTGCGCGCCGCGATCAAAGCGGGCTGGCAGCAGGTGCCGGCGCGCGTCCGCGAAGCCGATGACCGCCTGGTCTCGGAACTCGCGATCGTCGAAAACTTGCAGCGTCAGGATCTCAACGCGATCGAAAAGGCGCTGTCGTTCAAGCGCTATCTCGATCAGCACCAATGCACGCAGGAAGAACTCGCCGGGCGACTCAAGCTCGACCGTTCGACGATCGCCAACCTGATGCGACTGCTGGAACTGCCCGACGTGGTGCTGACCGCGATTCGCACCGGCAAGCTCTCGCCAGGCCACGCGCGTGCCTTGTTGCCGCTGGGCGACGACGCCGAACAGATTCGCTACGCCGATCGCATTCAAAGCGAAGGCCTGAGCGTGCGCGCCATCGAGCAAATGGTCAGCGCTCAATTGGCCGCCGAAGATGGCACGCCCGCGAGTGCTAGCAAGCCTGGCAAAAAGAAGCGAACCCGCACCGACCAGGTGGCGTCCTTGGAGCAAGAGCTGCGAGCCGCCTTGGGCGCGAAGGTCGAGATCAAGACCGGAGGCAAGGGTCGCGGCCAGATCACTATTCACTTCACCAGCTACGACGAGTTCGACCGCTTGCGCGAGTTGATCGTCGACGCCGGACAAGGTCGCAGCGCCGCGGCCTAGCCGGCCCAAGCCACACGAGCCTTGTATGTCCACCAGCCATTATCAACAGTGCCGCCTCCGTCGCCAAAACTCCGAGCAGGTCAGTTTTCTGCCGCTGCGGTTTGCAGTGGCAGGTCGAGTCGTGCGGCTCAAGCAAGAGGATGCTGGCTGGGAAGACGGGTGGCTGGTCGCCGACGTTTATGGCGTTCCCACGCCTCTCGATCAGATTCAAGA
>JAEZGD010000727.1 GCA_023417165.1 Planctomycetota bacterium | reverse complement strand
ACCGCGATCCGCACTCCGCCCGGCCCCACGACGCGCACGCGTGCCGGCGCCAGTGGCATCGGCGTTATGATCGGCGGGCGGCCAGCCACGGACTTGGGCTTGAGAATCTCGGCGGCGCTGCGCGCGGCGGCCCCTTCGCCAGCGGAGAGCTTTTGCAAGGCTGCAGCGGCGGCGGCCTTGAGTTCAGCTTGATCGCCTTGGTAATGCTGGCGCAGGATTTCGATCGCGCGCGTCGAGATCTCGGCGCTGTCATTACTGGCCGCTTCGATCAGCGCAGGCAAGGCCTCCTGGCCGCGTTCCAGGAGCGCAGCGCTGGACTTCTCACGCGCAGAAAACTCCTCGGCGTCCAACTGACGCACCAGCGTTTCGAGCGAGGGCTTGGTCTCTGTTTCGTCCGCGCGCAACAGGCTGGTCATGACCAGCACCAGTAGACCTCCCCACCACAGCATTCGCATCATGACAATTCCTCCTGCGCGATCAGGAACGGGTCAGACTTCGGTCATGTTACCGCAGCCCGCCGCATCTTGCAGCTAAAAACACCCCGCCGCGGGGGCCATTAAAACCTACCTCGCTTCCGCTCTTTTGCCGGCAAAATCTCTAAACAGGTGGTCCACCAACCGGTACGAATCGTGGCGATGAATTCCGCTGGCAGATCCTCGGCTTCCATCTCGCGGGCTAAACGCTCGTGATCGTAGGCCACTGGCACAAAGTCGACCCTTAGTGGCTGACCAGGCCGCTGCTCCAGTAGCGTGTACCAAACGTGCGTTTGGCCGTGATTTTCGGGGCGTCCCAGCACACCGACGTTCACAAAGTGCCGCCCCTGCCCTAGCGGTCGCTGCCACTTGAGGCCAGTGTGCGTAGCCGCAATGACGTCGACGGCGTGCTGCTCGGCCAAGTGTTGAAGAAAATGCGACGAGGTCGTCGACTCCCACAAAAATTCGTTCGTGCGGCGCGGACTACCATGACAAAGCAAGATACGCAGGCCATCCTGTTCCA
Organism: Planctomycetota bacterium; assembly: GCA_023417165.1. Taxonomy (GTDB): domain Bacteria; phylum Planctomycetota; class Planctomycetia; order Pirellulales; family Pirellulaceae; genus JAEZGD01. The sequence goes on along the minus strand of JAEZGD010000727.1, from coordinate 3,276 downwards.
AGCGAATCTCTGCGGGCAGCTCGCGCAGCCAGGCTTTGTGAGCGGACGATGTATTCGCCAACGTGTAATCGTAACTGAGTTGTGCGAAGTGATTGTCGCGCGGATCGGTATAGCCACATTGGCAGTCGCGCAGTTCGTGACCGATCGAATCGTCATAGTTGCCCTGCACGCAGCGCACGCCATGTTCGATCAGCAGTGGAAAGACGCGATCGGGATGCGGACCAAACGCCCCCAAATCGCCAAGGCAAAACATGCCATCGACGCCACGGCGCTGCGCATCCGCAATGGCGGCCTCTAACGCCAAATAGTTGCTATAGATGCCGCCGAACAGTGCGAGACGTGACATGGTTCACCCGCTGGAAGCATTGCTGCAAATCGCGCCGTACTGATAGCAGGTGGTGCAGACACCGTGCTGCACCGCGAAGGGTGTCATCGCTTCGGCCAGTGTCTTGCCGAGCAGCGCATCGGGCGCTTCGATCAAGATCGGACAAACATGAACGCCGCGCGTGGTGACAATGCGACTATGCTCGCAAACTAATTGCGTGGTATCAAAGCCCGCCAGCATCGCAGGCGTGATCCGCTCGTCGGCCGCATAGCCGCAGGTGCGCGTGGCTTCTGCGCCGATCTGTAGTCGCGGCAAGATCTTCAAACGCGGGCGAGCATAACCGTGCTGCTGCAAGACTTCGATAAAGTTTGGCAGCATGGTCGCGTCGTCTGCTTCTGGCCAGACGCGCGCCGCGGTAATGATCGGCAAAAAGCCATGCGCAACCAGCTTTGCCACGCCTGCCAACGCGCGAGCGAAGGTGCCGGGACCGCGAATCGGATCATTCGTCTCGGGGCTACAGCCATCGATCGAAACGCGAAACTCCAGCGAATAGCAACTGCTGGCTTCCGCCGCCGCCAAGCGCGTCAGCCATTCGTCTTTTAGCACCGTGGCATTGGTCAATACGGTCGCCGGACCATAGGCCAAGGTCGCGATCAGCATCTCGGTCAGATCAGGATGCAGAAACGGCTCGCCGCCGGTGAAATAGTATTCCTTCACACCCAGCGCCACCGATTCGTCCAGACGCTGTTGAACTTCCGCCAGCGTCAAAAACTCAAACGATCGATTGTGCGGGCTGCAACTGATGAAGCAATGCGAACACGTCAGATTGCAACGCGTCCCCGCAACTTGGAACCACAAGTGATCCAAGTGCGACAGCGCCACCAGCGGCAACTCGTCGGTGTTCATGGCAACGATCGCGGCGCGGTGGCGTACAGGTCGAGCGTCTCGCGATCGCCAATGATCGAAAAGACCTCCACGATCTGTCGCAAGCCCACCGACAACAGGAACGAGGACCGCCGGCCATAGCTCTTGGCCCCCAGGATGTAAAAGTTCGGTTCGGGGTTGAGCAGCGATTGCGGACCATGCGCCGTTTGGTCGAGGCAATCGGTAGAAGCCACGTTTTGCAACTGCGCTGCCAGCTTCATCGGCCCGCTCGACGCATAGCACTCGTGCACCTGCAACTCTTCACACAGGCGATTGTCTGGCCGATAGCCGACATTGGCCAGAATGCGATCGAAGGTAACGACGCCGTCGTGCTCGCCCGAAACCGTAACCTCGAACGCCCCTGCATCGTTCTGCGACAACGCTTCGACATCGGTCAGCGGCCAATAGGTGATCGGCGAACCATCGCTATTACATAGTGCGTTGGTGGCGAGCGCCAATTCGCGGCGTGCAGGCAAGCGATCATCGGCCCTAACAACGAGCGGACCGCGCTGGCCAGCGGCGGCTTCGCGGCGCGTGATCCAAGTGACCCGCATGCCTGGCGATTGTTTCGCCAATTCGGCCAAGGCCAAGATATTCGTCGCCGCGGAGAGGCCTGCGCCAATGACCAGCGTATGCCGCCCCGCAAAGCGCTCGCGATCCACGCCCAGGATGTCTGGCAAGTGATAGTCGATTTGTGAGCGCCACTGCCGCTCGCCGGGGGCAGACATACCAGCGCAGCCGAGCCAATTCGGCTGGCTGAAAACGCCTGTGGTGTCGATCAGCACATCGGCGTGCTCGATTCGCTCTTGGCCGTTTGCGTCGCGAACCAGCAAGCGAAAGTCAAACTCGCCCCGCTCTTCGGCGCCAGGCGATTCGCCCTTGAGGAAGTTCTCGCGTCCGACGGACAGCACTTCATGCCCCAGACGCAGCGAATCCGCCAGCAGATCGCTATTGGCCAGCGGAGCCAGGTATTGCTGATAGTATTCGGCTCCGGTCAGCAGCAGGTCGTCGCCTGGCGGAACAAAGTCTTCGTCCTGCGCGGCCAGTGCTGCGATGCCCAGCGGCGAGCGGTTCATGCCAAAGGGGCTGAACATGCGGACGTGGCCCCACTGCTGGATATGTTCGGCCACTCGCCCGCGCTCGTAGATGACCACGTCATAGCCCAGGAAGCGCGCGTACAGCGCGACTTCGAGCCCGATCGGTCCTGCTCCTAGAATGGCAATCGTTGCCGGCGTATCGACCGCCATGCCGCTCGTCTCCTGCGTGTTTGGGGAAACGCACTAGGATAGCACAGCCAGCCGATTCTGAGCGGAGCTACTTCTTCGCGTGCCGTTTGACGATGCGCTGCGCCGCCGCGGCCGCCAACCGCTGGCGCTGGCTGGGTTTATAGCCATACTCGATGGCGAACCACTCAGCGAACCGCTCGCGATCGACATAGCTGCTGTTGCGCTGATCCAGCAGATGGCCGAGCTCGTGGATCAGAATATTGTTGAGGTAAAAATCCTTGAGCGAAGCTTCGGTCCAATGCAGTCGCCAGCACGTTCCCTCTTGCACCCAGCGTCCGCCATACATTTCGGCTTCTTTTTGTTGAGCCGGTCGGGGCGGGCCGGGAAAGTATTCGATCAGGCTTTCCTCGATCGGATACAGGTACAGCGACTGTCCCCACTGCATGCCATAGCACGGGAACGTTTGCTTCTTGCGCGTCATGCCGCTGAGCTGCACGACCTCCAGCGAATGCAGCATGCCGCCGGGCAGTTGGCTTAAACGGTCGCGCACCTCGGCTTCGGTCACAACGTGCCGATAGCCTTCGCCAGGCGATTGGACGACCACCCGATAACACCCAGCCGGGGAGTTAGGAGGCTCGTACCAGTTCTCTGGCGGAATGAAGCTGCGCCGGCTGGCCGTGGCCACGCCGCGCGCACGCTTGCCGAATGCGATCTGATTACGAAGATGCTTGCTGGTTAGCGCCGCCGCGACGCGCGACTGCTCGCGGGTCTGAAAGCTTTTTTGCGGGCGCTGAATCATGG
>JAEZGD010000657.1 GCA_023417165.1 Planctomycetota bacterium | reverse complement strand
CGCGCAAGCTGGTCGATAGCGCCAGCGCACGCCGGGCGGCGCAGGTGACGGCGGCCGATGTCTATCCGCAGTTTCAAGCCCAGGCGGGACTGCCAGACTTTTTGCTGCGCGACGAGATCGCGCTGCCGCATGCGGAGGTGCTCGCTCACTTCGAACAGGCCGTATTGGGGCAACCGGTCGCTGCGCGGCACGCCGCCGCGATCGTTACGACGCTGAAGACCGGCCTGAACGATCCGGAACGCCCGCTCGGCGTACTGCTGTTTTGCGGTCCGACAGGCGTCGGCAAGACGGAGATGGCCAAGGCACTCGCGCGTTACCTGTTTGGCGCGGGCCAGATGAAAGATCGCCTGGTGCGTCTGGACATGAGCGAGTACGCCGGGCCGGGCGCCGCGCGCAGGCTGCTATTGTCGGCCAATGGCGAGCCGAGCGAGTTCGTCAAGCGCGTGCGGATGCAACCGTTCAGCGTAGTCCTGCTCGACGAGATCGAGAAAGCCGCGCCCGAAGTGCACGACGTCCTGCTGGGCGTTTTGGATGAAGGGCGTTTGACCGACCGCTTTGGCCGCACGACCAGCGTTCGCAGTGCGGTGATCCTGCTCACGTCGAATGTCGGCTCGCAGCGCGCGGCGGTGGCGGGCTTTAGCGATGACGCGCCACCGTCGCTAGAGCGCGAGGTGCTGGCCACGTTTCGCCCGGAGTTCTTCAACCGGCTAGATGCAGTGGTAACGTTTGCTCCGCTCAGTCCCGCAGTCATTCGTGAATTGGCGCAGCGCGAGTTGCGTGCCTTGGCCGAGCGCGATGGCCTGGCGAAGTCGCGACTCACTTTGACTTGGACCGACGAGCTGATCACTTGGCTGGCGCGGGAAGGTTGCGACGCTCGCTATGGCGCGCGGCCTTTGCAGCGCGTCGTCGAGCAGCAAGTCGTCGCGCCGCTCGCTCGCTGGCTCGTCGCCCATCGCGACCTCGTCGATGCCGAAGTCGAAGTGAAGCTCGGCAGCGTGGGCGTCGAAGTAGCCGCCAGGTAAGACGGAAGTGCCAAGCTCCAAGGTCCAAGTTCCAAGCCGGAAGGCTGTTCTCTCTACTCTCCACCCTCTCCCCTCCATCCTTGGCACTTGGAACTTGGGACTTGAAACTTCCCTCCTCACGTTGCTTTTCCGCAACACTTGTCGCCGTAACACCTCACATTTCTGCTCTTTTCCCGCCCTGGCGTGCGGCATCGCACTTGCACGAGTGGGGTGAGCTAGATTTGCGCCTGAAGAGTCTTTGCGCTAGCCCGAGGCACCAGCATGACCGCGACCTTTCCAGCCACGACGATGCTTGACCAATGGACACCCCAGGTCGAACGCCGCGCGCTGCGCGTCTCGCTGTTGGGAACCGGGGCGGCCGTTCCGTCGCAGATCGTCGCCAACGAACACTTCGTCAACGAGTTGAAGCTCGATACCACCGCGCAGTGGATTCAAACGCGCACTGGCATCGTGCAGCGTCGTCATGCCGACCGTGAACAACGAACCTCGGACCTGGCGATTGCCGCCGCGCGCGAAGCGCTGCGTCAGAGCAATGTCTCGCCAGAAGAGCTCGATCTGATCATTGTCGCCACCAGCACGCCCGATTACACGATGCCTGCGACCGCTTGCCTGGTGCAGAATCAGTTGCAAGCCACGCGAGCGATCGGCCTGGATGTGGTCAACGCGTGCGCGGGGTTTGTGTATGCCTTCGATGTGGCGCTGCGATACGTGAACACGGGCGTCCGTAAAGCGCTGGTGATTGGCGCGGATCTGGGGAGTCGGCTCGTCGACTTCAAAGATCGCGGTACGTGCATCTTCTTTGGCGACGGCGCTGGCGCAGTCGTGCTCGGCGCTGGTGGTAGTGGGCGCGTGCTGGCGACGCATCTGCGCGTCGAAGGTAATCCCGGTCCGCTAGCGGTGCCGGTCGGCGGCGCGATGTTTATGGATGGTCGCGCGGTCTGGAACTTTGCCACCCGGGTTTTGCCCGAGACCGTGCGCGAGCTGTGCCGCCAGGCGAACGTGCCGGTCGACGCGATCAAGCTGCTGGTGCCGCATCAGGCCAACACAAACATTCTGGCGACTGCCGCCAGCGAACTGGGTCTGCCGCTGGCGCGTGTCGCGATCAACATCGACCGCTATGGCAATACGCTGGCCGCCAGCATTCCGATCGCCTTGGACGAAGCGCTGCGGCAAGGCCTTGCGCAGCCTGGCGACCTGGTGGCGATGGTCGGCTTTGGCGCGGGACTCGCCTGGGGCGGCGTCCTGTGGCAGTTGTAAAATCGCATTCGGAGTTCTCGCATGTTTACAAGCGCCGCGCGAAGTTATCAACGCTGGGCGACGATGCGCGCCGAGCATGGTGCGGCCGCCGGTTGGCAGTGGCTGACCGATCGCGTCGGTGCGCGCCTGGTCAACCTGGGCGTGAGCGAAGTCGTATGGCTTGAACTTGCCGATATCAAGCTCTCGGGCGAGCCGCCGGCCGGTTTCGAGTTTCGCTGGCTGACGCCTGACGAAATCGCCACGTGTGTATGCGAAGAGAACGAGCTATCCGAGCATCACGTCGCACGCGCCGCCGCCGGGCATAACCTCTGCTTTGCGGCGCTGCAAAACGATCGCCTGGCGGGCTATGGTTGGTACGCGCTGGGCAGCATCGAAGCAGTCCATTGCGACAACACCGCGCTGTCGTTTCCCAGCGACGTTGCGTATATGTACAAGGGCTTCACGCATTCCGACTTCCGCGGGTTGCGGTTGCATGGATTTGCGATGCGGCTGGCGCTCGAAGCGCTCGCGGCCGAGCGCGGCATCACCAAGCTGGTCTCGACCGTAAGTTGGCTGAACTTCGCGTCGCTGAAGAGCTGCGAACGCCTGGGCTATCGCTGCCTGGGCCGCATGACGAAGGTTGGCTGGGGTCCCTGCTCTACCGGCCATTATCCCGCCGCCGCCCGCAAGCTCGGCATCCGCTTTGGCCGCCGCGCCGACCTCAGCAACCGCCGCCCGGCATAGATGCTCTTTGTTACCTTTCCTCTACGGAAGGCGACGAAGTCTCATTGCGATTGCATGACTACAACTCGCGGCAGGGCGGCTCGCAAGGCATTGGCTCCTTGTGCCGTAGAACGCGTCTTGGCCGCATAAAGAAACTGCAACTCCGGCAAGACGCGCAGCCGTCGTAGTCCTTCATCGGTGACCGCCGTGCCGTCCAGTTGCAACCACTGCAGTTGTTGCAATGCCACCACGTGCAACAGCCCAGCATCCGAGACCTGCGTCCGGGCCAGACCGAGTCCTCGCAGCGCCCGACAAGCTGGCAATTCCGCGAGCCCCGCGTCCCCGATCGCCGTGTCGTCCAGGTTTAAGCGTTCGAGCTCCACAAGCGTGCGCAGATGCCCGATTCCCGCATCGGTAATGTTGGTCTGATTCAGCGCCAGACTCTTGAGCGATGTCAGCGACGCCAGCTCGGCCAAACCTGCATCGCCCACCGACGTTCCCGCCAGATGCAAAATCTCCAGCTTCGTCAATTGCTTGAGATGCGAAACGCCAGCATCGCTCACCTGACAGTTCGTCAGTAGCAGGCCGCGTAGTTGGGGAAATTGCTGCGTGATCTTCGCGACGCCTGCATCCGTCACGCGCGTGTGACTTAGATCGAGCCACACCAAGTCTTTCATGCCTTGCAAATGCTGGATTCCATCATCCGTGACTTGAGTCCCTTGCAATCCAAGATGCGTGAGATGCACCAATCCCTGAATGGTAGATAACCCCAGGTCGGTGATTTGCGTCTGATTCGTCAGACTGAGGACCTCAAGTTGCAAATGCTTTTGTAAGACCGCGAGATCGCCGTCGGTAATGTCACGGCGATTGCTCCTGCCGTCGAAGTCGAGGTGGAGTGCCTGACTCTTTTCCTGGTCCAACGCGAACAATGTGTACTCTGGCTTGGCCCAAGAGACGCGGGCGATCTGCTGATTGCCATTGCTGCCGACAGCGGCGCCCATACTTAGGATTTCGTCTTCCGGCCTGGGCGCAACCGACCACTCCGAGTCATCGAAAGAGCACCCCGTGAGCGACAGGCATGAAAGCATGAACAGACACGCGATACGTCCGACTGCGAAACGAGCCATGGTTGCACTCCATTTACGAACCGGGCAACTTGTGATCCCCCGAAAGAATCCCCTCATAACTACGAACTGTCAAGAGCTCCAGCATTGCTAGCCCTTGCTACCAGCAGCGTCCTTGTTGCCTTTGGGTCCGCGAAAGCATCGGTGATGCGCAATGGTCGTCGATCGCCTACAAAACGATGTTCAATCCCGGAAAGTCATCGCCAGGCAGCGGCCATCCAAAAGACTCAAGCAGGGCGCGAGCCTGCTGACGAATGTCTTCCCATTCCGGCCGAGTGCACAACGCATCGTCCGTCCATAGCCTCGCACGGTGACTGCCGCCCATTGGCAGCAGGCGGTCTCATAGTCGCCTTTCGCACCGCGAACGTAGCGTCTTAGAAATAGAAAGCACTTGCTCGCTCCATCGCCGCTTTCGTACCGCGACAGGCGACTTTTCCGGGCACTAGCTTTAGTGGGGGAGCGGACGTTAGGCTGATGGCATGACGTCTTCGCCTTCTTCATCACGCCTGCCGGCCGACGACTTTGCCACCACGCAGTGGAGCGTAGTGCTGCAAGCTGGGCGTGGTGATGGAGCGTTGGCGCGGACGTCTCTGGAGTGTTTGTGCCACGTCTATTGGTTGCCGATCTATGCGTATGTTCGCCGCCGGGCGCGCGACGCCGCGGAGGCGCAAGACCTGACGCAGGAGTTCTTTGCGCGGCTTTTGGAAAAGAACCTGCTGGCGATCGCCACGCCGGAGCGCGGGCGGTTTCGCAGCTTCCTCTTGGTCTCGCTGAAGCATTTTCTGATCAACGAAGCCGAGCGCGCTCGCGCCCAAAAGCGCGGCGGTGGACGACAGCCGCTGCCCATCGACTGGCAAGCTGGCGAAGAGCGTTACCTGCGCGAACCGGTCGATCATCAAGATCCCGATACGTTGTTCGAACGCCAGTGGGCGCTGACGGCGATCGCAAGTGCGCTCGCGCGGCTCAGCGATGAGTGGACTCACGCAGGCAAGGCCGAAACCTATGCGCGGTTGCTCCCTTTTCTGACCTGCGACGCTGAGGGGCAAACCTGTGCCGAAGCCGCCGCCGAACTGGGCCTGTCGGCGGTCGCAGCACGGCAAATCGTCTCGCGCATGCGCAAGCGTTATCGCGACCTGTTGCGTGCGGAAGTCGCCGCCACGCTCGACCACGACGAAGACGTCGACGCCGAGCTACAGCAACTCTTCGCGGCCCTCGCCTCCCCAACTTAACAGCAATAGTTCCTCATCAACTATTGACAATTACGTTCTTTTTAACTATACTATAGGTTGGCACTTGCGGGACCGATCGCCCGACGCCAGCCGCGAGAATCGGCTTCGGAAAACAACCAGCAGGCCTGGCGACTCACCACCCACTAGAGGCTGAACAGCCAGGCATATGATTTCGTTCTAGCCAGAGCAGTTTTCGACGTAAGCGTCGTCTAATACACGCATTACGACATTATGACTCGCAGCAAAATCCAGGCATAATTGGCGGTTTCAGCGATATTAGGATGGCATTTGGCGGGCGTTTGTCACACCGCGGCAGGAACTCGGTAGAGATGGGAAGCGGAGGAAATTCGCATGCACATCGCTCGACCATGTCCTGCTTGCCATAGCCCCCTTCCCCCCGACGCACCGGCCGGTCTTTGCCCGCGCTGCCTGATGCAGTTGGCGGCCGGCGCGGCATCCATGTCGCAGTCCGCAGCCCGCACCTCGTCATTCGCTTCCTCACGGCGAGCCGGCTTCACGCCACCGAGCGTCGCCGAGTTGGCGGAGCATTTTCCGCAACTCGAAATCATGGAGTTGCTGGGTCGCGGCGGCATGGGAGCCGTCTATAAAGCCCGACAGCCTGGGCTCGATCGTTTGGTGGCGTTAAAGATCTTGCCGCCTGATGCCGCGGACGCCACGTTCGAGCGCCGCTTCGCGCAAGAAGCCCGCGCGCTGGCGCGATTGAATCATCCACATATCGTCACCGTGTATGACTCCGGTGTAGTCGATGGGTTGTATTACTTCGTGATGGAGTACATCGCCGGCGTCAACCTGCGCGAAGCGATTCGCGATCATCAGCTCGAGCCGCGCCAAGCACTCGCCATCGTCGCTCAGGTGTGCGAAGCCTTGCAGTATGCGCACGATCAAGGAGTCGTGCATCGCGACATCAAGCCCGAGAACATCCTGCTCGACCAGCGCGGGCGAGTGAAGATCGCCGACTTCGGCCTGGCCAAGCTGCTGGCGCACGACGATGACGATGCTTCGCTCACCGGCACGCACCAGGTCATGGGCACGCCCAAGTACATGGCGCCTGAGCAGTTGGAAGGGACCAAGCAGGTTGACCATCGCGCCGACATTTATTCGCTGGGCGTAGTGTTCTATGAACTGTTGACCGGCGAGCTGCCGCTCGGGCGTTTCGCTCCGCCATCGAAACATGCGACCATCGACACGCGACTCGATGACGTGGTGTTGCGCACGCTCGAAAAGGAACCGTCCGAGCGATATCAACACGCCAGCGAAGTGAAGTCCGAAGTGGATGCCATTGCGGCTGATCCCGCGCCGCAGCCCAAAGCGCCACCGCCCACCGCACCTCCGCAGAACGTCGCAGCACCTTCAGGCAGCGTCACCGTGGCGCTGCAACAGTGGCCGCGCAGCCTTGGCGACTTGGGAACCTGGCTGGCATCGGTTCTGGTCATTGGCATGTTGTATTGGCTGCTGCCGGCAACCATCGCCTATGCCCTGCTGCTCATGCAAGGCGAGCATGGCAAAGCGGCCCTCGTCAAAGCGGCCGCGGGCGGACTGGTGTTCATGATCGGGCCCTGGGGCCTGTTGATGATTACTTCGATCCGCAGTGCGACCTGCGATGCACGCGGCGTCGTGCTGCGACGCTTTGTCGGCCGAAGCGAGCATCTCACATGGGACGAGATCGAACGCTTAAGCGTGCTCTCGCGCGGGCAGGCACTGCAATACGCGTGGCTGTGGCCAGGTCTTTTGCCGCACAGCTCTGTCTTGAGCCGAGCATCGTGGCCCTTCTTCGCTATTCATACCGAGGCACGCGGCGACTGGTACTTTTGCCCTGCGAAGATCGATCGCTTCTTAGGAGCACTCGCGCAGTATGCGCCGCCGAGACTGGCCATTCCCGCCACAGGCGAAGCTTATCTCGACGATCCGATCGCCGAGCAGCGCCGCAGTGCGGGGCAACAAAGTCTCTCTTCGCCGGCAATTGCATCCTCACCACGCCGCCCGTGGCTGGTGCCGCTGCTCGCGATCATCAACTTGTTGTTGGCGGCGATCTGTTTGCTGTCGAGCTTCCTGGAAGATCCCTTTCTGAATCATCAATCGGGCGAGCTGTATCGCGCATACAGCTTTGTGCTCGCCGCCGCATCGTATGTCACATCGGCAATGCTATTGGCAGGCAGCATCGGCATGTTGATGTGGAAGTCGTGGGGTCGCTGGCTGACACTGGCGGTCTGGATTTATGTGCTGGTGGTGTATGTCGTCGAAACGCCGCTGGTCGTCACGCATATGATCCCAGTCGCCTTCGCCGAGCTAAAGGCAGACATTGCCGCCGATGGCAGCACACCGGCCGAGGTCAGCGAATTCGTTGCGGGAGCCTTGATCCTGTT
>JAEZGD010000556.1 GCA_023417165.1 Planctomycetota bacterium | reverse complement strand
GGATGAGGAGTCGTCCAAACTTTTGCCGGCCAGTACCGCCGCGCGGCCGAGCGCAACGATGCCGGTGACGTTCTCGGTGCCTGCGCGCAAACCACCTTCGTGCCCCGCACCGTGCAGAACAGGTTCGAGCGCCGCACCGCGCCGCACAAACAGCGCGCCGACGCCCTTGGGCGCATAAAACTTATGACCGGTGATCGACAGCAGATCAACTTCGAGTTCGTCGACATTGACGCGCAACTTGCCAATGCTTTGCGCGGCGTCGGTATGCACCAAAATGCCCCGCTCGTGACAGATGCGCGCGATGTCGCGAATCGGCTGAATCGTCCCGATCTCGTTGTTGGCATGCATCACGCTGACCAGCAGCGTATCAGCACGAAGCGCGGCCGCCACGGCGTCGGGATCGACGACGCCTGAGGAATTGCAACCCACAACCGTCACGTCGTAGCCAATGCGTTCGAGGAATTTCGCCGGCTCGCTAATGGCGGCATGTTCCAGCGCCGAGATGATCAGATGTCCGCCACCGCTGGGCGCGTGTTTCAAGAGCACGCCTTTGAGCGCCAGGTTATTCGCTTCGGTGCCGCCAGAGGTGAACACGATTTCGTCGCGATCGGCGCCCAGCAGCAGCGCCAATTGGCCGCGGGCGTCTTCCATCGCTTCCTGGCACATGCGCCCCAGCACATGATTGCTCGACGGGTTGCCATAGCGCTCGGCCAGATAGGGCAACATCGCCTCCTGCACGCTAGGTGCGATCGGCGTGGTGGCGTTGTAGTCGAGATAAATCCAGCGCATGGCGAACTCTTGGAACTGGCCTCAAAAGGGCAACGGGCGTGCTGTAGCGTTTGGAGAGCTTACGCGCTAACGCCTGCGATCGACAAGACGAGAGGCGTGGCGGAACTAGTCCGGCATCACCTGCGAGGTACCTCTCGGGTCCCAGGGCAGCGACCAAACCCAAACGCCCAACACTCGGTGCGAGAGACCTATTGCACCCGCCATGCCACGGCCGCGCCGGCGGCCTTGCCTGGTTGCGGCCCGGCCTGCAACCGGTATCGTGATAAGCAGTTAGCGACCTGCCACCAGGCCCATCCCACGGTGGGCATGTTCCTTTCGCACCACAGCCATGTTGCTTCATGGCAACATGCAGCAGAAATGCAACCTGCGGCGCGGCGAGGGCAACATCCCCGCAGCAAGAGGTTTTCTCAGCATGGCCCGACATCTGATCCTGTTAGGCGATTCGATCTTCGATAACGCGATCTATGTGCCCAACGGCACGGCCGTCGTCGAGCATGTGCAGCAACACTTGCCCGCTGGAGACCGCGTCTCGCTGGTGGCCGTCGATGGCAATATCACGGTCGATGTGTTACGGCAAATCGAACGGATGCCGCGCGACGCGACGCACCTGGCGATCAGCGTCGGCGGCAACGACGCCTTGCAGGCGAGCGGCATCTTGCAGGAGTCGTTCCTCGAAACCGAGCAGTTATTTCGCGAATTGGCCGAGATTCAAGACAGTTTCGCCAACGATTATCGCACCATGCTGCGCGCCGTGTTGGCCCAGGATCGACCGACCGTCGTGTGCACCATCTATGATTCCATTCCGGGTATGCAGCGCTGGCAACTGGCGGCGCTCAGCAACTTCAACGACACGATCATTCGCGAGGCGGCGCTCGTCGGCGTGCCGGTGCTCGACCTGCGTCCTATCTGTTATGAGGCCAGCGACTACGCCCCTATCTCGCCAATTGAACCTAGCACTAGTGGGGGCCGCAAGATCGCCCAGGCGCTCGTCGGCGTGCTCGATCGCCACGACTTCCGCCGCCAGGATACGGTGGTGTATGCGCGCTAAGGCTTGTTAGTATAGCCGCTAGCGACGCTGTGGCGGTTATGTGCGAAAGTGATCAGAGACGCCGGAATTGCGAGACTTCCGGACGGCTGCTAGCCGAAACAATCCCTATAACCCGAACTTCCGCTGCGCGCGATCACCAAACGTGCGTGGCCCACATGTTTGCAGTTATCAGGAAAGTGGAGTGTAAAGCTCCCGCCGCTCGCCCCGCGACTGTAAGGGTGACGAACGCCAGGCGCATCGCGCCCATGCCACTGGTCAGGTGAAGACTGGGAAGGCAGGCTAGTAGGACGAACCCAAGCCAGGACATCTGCGCTGCAAGCTTAAACTCCCAACAGATCCTCGGGGGAGGGTCAGGAGTCCTTGATGCTCGCTGTGCGCGCTGCTTGCGCTTCCGTATTGTCTCTTGGTCGTGGTGCGCCTCGCGTGGCGCTGTCGCTGGCCGTGGCGATTTCCGCCGGCACCTTCTCGCCCGCCTGGGCGCAAGAGAGTGGCGTCGAACTCGCGGCTCAACAAGAGCCCGCGCCCGCTACCGCTGTACCGGAGATTCCCGAAACCTTCGTACCAGGGCGAGCGGGGGTCTTTCCCGCCAATCCCTTGCCAGCCGATGTCGCCATCACGCCGACGCGCACCGAGACGCGCATCGGCAGCACCGGCAACGCGCTGACGGTCATCACCGAACAAGAGATCCGCGAGAGCGGACAAACGAACATCGCCGAGGTGTTACGCGGTAAAGTGGGTCTCGATGTCGTGCGTGCCGGTGGCCCAGGCGGTCAAACCAGTGTCTTTCTGCGCGGTGGCAACTCCGCACAGACCAAGGTGCTGCTCGACGGCATCCCGATGAACGACCCGAGTTCCGCGTCGCGCGCCTTCGACTTTTCGCAGCTCGATATCGAGAACATCGAGCGCGTGGAAGTGCTGCGTGGTCCGCAAAGCCTGCTCTATGGCAGCGATGCGATGGGAGGCGTGGTGAACATCATCACCAAGCGCGGCAATGGTCCTACCACAGCGCGCATCAGCGGGATGGGTGGCAGCTTTGGCACCGCGCGCACTGGCGTGAACGCCAGTGGCGGCGATGATCTGAAGTACTTCTCGATCGGCGGTTCGTACCTGCAAACCGACGGCATCTCGCAAGCCAGCGAACTCCTCGGCAACACCGAGCGCGACGGCTTCAAGAACGGCACCGTGACCGGTCGCTTCGGCATTACACCGTCCGAATTGGTCAACGTCGACTATGTCTTTCGCTATACCGACTACGACTCGCAAGTCGACAACTTCGACATCAACACATTCGTCTTCACCGACGACTTGAACGCGTTCTTGTTGCAAGAGAGTTTCTTCAACCGCGTGCAGCTGCAGTCGCTGTTTTTGGATGGCGGCGTCGAGCAAATCGTCGCCTTTAGCTTGGGCCAGTATCGCCGGCGCGACACCAGTCCGAGCGCGTTCACCGAGAACTTCGACGGGCAATCGCGGGTAGTCGATTATCAGCTGAACTTCCTGCTGACCGAGCGCAATACGTTGACCGCTGGCGCGCAGTACTATGCGGAAGACGCCAGCGATTCGAACAATCCGCAAAGTGCGCAGAACTACGCCGGCGTGTTTCTGCAGGACCAGTGGCAACTGCTCGACAACTGGTACGTCAGCGCTGGCGTGCGGTTCGATGATCACAGTCGCGCCGGCCAGGCCGAAACGTATCGCACCACGACGCTGTACACCGTGGAACAGACCGACACTGACTTTCACGCCAGCCTGGGCACCGGCTTTCGCGCGCCATCGCTTTCGGAGTTGGCCTTTGCCGCCGGCGACTTGCAGCCGGAGAAGAGCAAAGGCTGGGACATCGGTGCGACGCAGCGATTGTTCGACAAACGCGTGTCGGTCGACGCGACCTACTTTCGCAACGACTTCACCGACCTGGTCGACTTCAACTTCAATACGTTTCTGCTTGAGAACATTGGCCGCGCCCGCACCTCGGGTGTGGAGCTAACGGCCGATTGGCAGGTGCTTGCCGATACGCGTCTGTATGGCATGTACACCTTCACGGATACGCTGAACTTGGAGACGGGCAACCAACTCGCGCGCCGCCCGCGCGACAAGGTGACCGTGGGTATCGATCAGTACTTTTGGGAGCGCGGGGCGCGGCTGGGCGCACAGATGCTGTTCGTTGGCGAACGCGTCGATAGCGGCAATATTCCGCTGGAACCCTACACGCTGGTGAATCTCAATGGCTCGCTGTACCTGACGCAAAACGCCGAGCTATTTGCGAGGATCGACAATGTACTGAACGAGCAGTATGTCGAGATCGCGGGTTACGGCACGCCAGGTATCGCCGGCTTTGCAGGACTGAACCTGCAATGGTAGGCGAGGTCTACTCGCGAGGCAGCATGCCGGCGCTGGACTGAAAGTACTTTGTGCGGCGCGTGGTGGCGGCCGAAGTATGCCCGGCCTGCTGGGCTTTCAGGTCGAGCACGTTCGCCTGGCACAAGCGGCAACCTACCGTTTCGAGATGAAACTGGATGTACTGTTCGTGCTCGGGCGCAAGCGCGCCGAGCAAATAGCTGCCCAGCTCTTGCCGAGTGGGGCAGCTCACGCGATGCCGCCGCCAGATTTCACCCAGCGTGTGGACGCCGGCATCGCGGCGGCCATTGATGGCCGTCAGTCGATCAATCAGGTCCGGATCGCTGCGCAATGCACCTTCGATCGCCGCCATCAGCTCTGGCGGCAACGACTCTTCGAGATAACCTTCCAGTTCTTGCGTCGTGAAGTGCGATTGCATGGTAGTGGAAAGTGATGAGTGGTCACTGGGTAGTGAAGTGCAAGGCGTTAGCTGGAACGTTCCTTTGAAATTGAGACAGTGTCCTATTTACTGACCACTGCTCACTAACCACTACCCACTGCTCAGCCACCGGCTTGGAACATGACTTCTTCGAAGGGTTGAATGACAACGAAGCCTTCGCCATTGAATTCCATCTGGAACGATTCACCACTGCCGCGCCCGAAGAACGATTTGAGTTGCAAATCGGTTTTGATCGTCGGGCTCAGCGAACCGCTCCAGGCGATGGTGGCGTTGGGGTCGGTGCGAACGGGTTGGCCCGGACGCACCAGCAGCGTCAGCGGTTCAAAGTGCGACGTGATGGCGATCAAGCCATGCCCTTCCAGCTTCACGTTGAACAGACCGCCAGCGAACATCGCCGAAATCTGCTTCAGCATTTTGATGTCCCACTGAATCGTCGGTTCGAACGCCAGCAGATCGTTGCCGTTGATAAAGATCGACTGTCCTTCGAGCCGCAAGATTTGAATACTTTTGCCGCTGTCGGCCAGGTACAGCTTGCCTTGGCCGACCGCTTTAGTGAGCCGGGCGCCTTCGCCGGTGAAGGCTTTTTTGAGCAACTTGCCGACGCCTTGTTCCAGCAGGCCCTCGCGTTCGAACTTGATGCCGCCATGATAGGCGACCATTGAGCCGGTCTTCGTCCAGATCATGCCGTTGAGGTTGACCTCCAGCATGCGTGGACTTTCCAACTCAAAGACACCTTGGTTCAGATCCTTTTGGACGGTTGCCGCAACGAATTCATCGATCGAGTAGCGTGCCATAGTTGTGTATCAAGGAGGAGATGAGAGGCGGTTGCCCGGCCGAGGCCAAAGTGGCTAGTGGATGGGGCGAGGACTTACGAGGGTTCCTCGTAAAGTTCCGGAAAGATTTCTTCGCTCAGTTCTTGTTTCTTAATGATCGTGCGCATCCGCGCCAAAAAATCGAACTTGAAGTTGGCGACCTGCTGCTCGCTGATTTTGAGCAGGGCGGCGACTTCTTTGTTGGCCCAGCCGCGCACGATCAGCAGTTCGATAACTTGCAGCTTGAGCCAGTCGCCACGCTCGCGCCAGCGTTGCACTTGTTCATGCAAGGCTTCGGCCAAGGCCTTTTCTTCCAGGTCGCGGCGCTCACCGCTGCGCACGATGCTGCTGGCGGGACGGATCCGACCAACCGGTTGCCAGTCACCGCTGGTTTCGTCCCCGGTCGAAAGCGGCACTGCGGGGCGGCGACCTTCGCGGCGCAAATGATCGGTCAGCTTGTGCGCGCAGATCGAAAATAGGTAGCTTTCGAGTGAGCGCTTGCCATCGTAGTTCGGCAGGCTGTTCAAAAAGCCGATGAAGGCTTCCTGCACAATGTCTTCGCTCGGGCCTTTCTGGCCGATGCGGCTTTCGACAAACGCCAGCAGGCGACCTTCGTACCGCGCGATCAGTTGGCTCCAGGCGTCCGCTTCGCCAGCGCGAATGCGTTCGATCATGAGCGTGTCGGCTTCAGAAGGGATCGTCATCATGAGCATCGTCGGTGCCGTCTATCCGACGGGAGGAACCTATTTATCTCGGCAGGCAGGACCTTACAGGATGCGAAACAGCAGAAAGCCGCCCGCGACCAACGCTAGTATCGCCCCGGCCGTACCGAGTTGCAACCGCGTCGTGTAGTAGCCACGCGTGGCGTTATCGGCCTTGAAGTATCCCAAGACCACCGTCAACAGCAGCAGCACGCCGACGGCAATCACGCCCAGCTTGGCGACGCGGCCCGCCACGACCACCGACCGCCAACGTTCGTCCAGTTGTTGCTTGAACGAAGGCGAGAACTCCAGCAGCGCGTGCGAGACGAACGGGCGTCCCAACGAGACTTCGATTTGCTCGTGATAGATGTTTTCGGGTCGCACCAGTTCGCGGCGGATCGTGGCGATGTCGACTGGCACTAGCTTGCCTGCGGCGCGATGGCCGAGGTGGTCGACGACAAACGCTTCGGTCGCTTTGACGAGTTCATCGTCGAGCGCTCGCAACGCTTCGTGCTTCTTGAAGAACGGTCCCGACGACACCGCAACGCGTTGCACGTCCCCTTGCTCTTGCGAAAAGTCCGCCTCAACCCAATCGGGCCGCCCTGGCGGAATGATGACGCGCGTCTTCGGAGCCAGGTCTGCATCGTTGGGATCGCTGGTGATGTGCAGATCGTTAATCAGGGCTTTGTTGTTGATCGATTCCTTGGCGCGCTGCCCAGGCTTCTCGATGGTCGAATCGACCGCGGGCGGCGCTTCGGCCAACAGCGGCGGCGCGGCCGGCGCTTCTTCGGCCGAGGCGGTGCTTTCCAGCAGCGACCAGACCGCATCCACGCGACCGTCATGCGACAGCAACCACATCCAAGCAGCGCAACCAGCAAACACGCATCCCAAGCCCAGGATCGTCTGCTGTGCGCGACGCATGAGATGTTCGGGGTGCATGCGAAAACTCCTTTTAGTCTCTGCTCTACATTCAATGCGAAGTCGGCACGATGCCAGGTTGCTGGCGAAGTTGCTGACGCTCTTTCGTCGTCAGCCACGGCGCGGCGAGCTGTACAGTCAGCGAGATCGACGCGGCCAACATCAGCCCCCACGGCTGCGGAAAGTGCCAGAACATCTCCAGCACCGACGCCCACAACACGCAAATACCAGTGGTCCAAATACTCAAACGCGTGCTGCGCAGCGGATCGACCTGCTTCCACCAACGCAGCACCACAAACAAGCCAGCGAAGTAGGCCAAGTAAGCCGGCAGCAGCGGCAGCCCCTGGCTGTCGTAAGCGCCGGCCGCCTGAGCACTGCTGGTGATGTGCGGGAAGTCCATCGGATCGGCCAAGCGCACCATCAACAGCTCTTGCACGCCAAATGCAGCCGCACCCAACGCCAGGCCGAGAACAAGCAAGGTAAAGCGCCGCTTGATCGGCTCTTCGGACTTGCCTTCCATCAGCTTGCTGCTGGCCAGCACGAACCACGAACCGAGCGTGCACGTGAGGGCGAACCAAGCGAAGAAGGCATAGGCATCTGCGGTGCCTTGCAACGACACGCCACCAATCACGAGCATGACCACCGCCAACACGATGGAGGTGAGCGCGGCGGTGAGCAACGAGCCGGTGAGCTCGGCGACTTTCTCGCTAGGCGAGCGGCGACGCAGCATCTCGCGCGCGGTGTCTTGCCAGCGGACGCGGCGAAAGTGGTTCGCGCGAGCGCCGTTGACAAGCTGTTGTTCGTGGGCGGCATCGACTGGACTGCTCCACGCGTTGACCAGCGCCCAAATGCCATAGTAAACGGCGTACAGAATGCCTAGGCCGATGGCGGCGGGAGCCAGCCACGACGCATTCATGACCAGCACCACACCCAACCCCAGCAGCAGCGCGACCTTCACCGG
>JAEZGD010000529.1 GCA_023417165.1 Planctomycetota bacterium | reverse complement strand
CTTCAACCCCGTGCATCCGCCACGGCGCGACGACGAGCTGCGCGACTTGGCGCAAGCAGTGAATCGAATGGCTGAGATGCTGCAAGAGAACGCTGCCGAACTTCGCCAGCACGAACGCACGCAAACGCTGCATCAAATCGGCGCAGGCATTGCGCATCAATTGCGAAACGCCGCGACCGGTTGTCGCATCGCGCTCGATTTGTTCCGCCGACAACACGCCGCCACGGCCGACGAAAATCTCTTGGTCGCCGCACGCCAGTTGGAACTGATGGAAAGCTACTTACAGCGGTTCCTGATCCTCGGCCGCACCGCGCAGCGCGAGCTCGCGCCGGTCGACTTGCGCGAAGTGGTCACCAGCGCGCTGGCGCTCGTGCGTCCGCTCGCCGAGCACTTGCGCGTCGCAATCGGTGTTGAGCTAGGTGCGCAGCCGGTCATCGTGCGCGCCGATCGCGCGAACCTCGAGCAAGTCTTCGTCAACTTGCTGACCAACGCTATCGAAGCGTGCGCCGTTCCCGATGTTTCGCCGCCGCGCGTGCAGGTGCAACTGACCACCGCTTCGGCCTTGGCGATGGTGCAGGTGCGCGATAATGGGCTCGGTTTTAGCCCGCAGATCGCCTCTCGCCTGGGCGAGCCGTTTGCCACCACCAAGCCGGAGGGCACCGGCCTGGGCATCGCGGTCGCGCGCGAGATCCTGTCCAGCCACCAAGGCGAGCTCGCCTGGCGTCGCGCCGACGATTGGACCAGCTTCACAGTCACCTTGCCAACCTCTGTCTAGGTGCGATCGCGCCTGTCGTAGCGATTGCGCTACCGTCTGGGCGCTCGCCAAAAAGCTTTAAAACGCCGCGGCGACTCGCAGATTCCTGCGACGTATGGTTGTAGCGCTTCTTTGTGATGGTGCAGCGCGGATGGACTTCTGTATGCGGCAAGTTATCGAGATCAACGACATTCAAGCACTGGCGTCGTACCGCGACGTCTGGCATCGGTTGCTGGCCGAAACCCGCGGCGCGTCGTTCTTTCAAACGCTCGAATGGCTGGAAGTGTATTGGAAGCACTATGGCCAGGGGCAGAAGCTGCGCGTGCTGATTGTCGCAGAGGCCGGCGCGCCGATCGGCATCGTGCCGCTGACCGTCGCCCGCGAGCAAACGCGGCTCGGTCAGCTGCGCGTGTTGACGTATCCGTTGCGCGATTGGGGCAGTTTTTATGGACCAATTGGCCGCGACTCGGCGGCGGTCTTGCAAGCGGCGCTACAGCATATTGCCCACTCGCGGCGCGATTGGGAACTACTCGACCTGCGTTACATGGCGGCCGAGATCGCCGAAGAAATTCACCTGGGCAGTATGTTGGAGTCGGCTGGTCTGGCGTCGCGGCAGTGGCAGTGGAAAGAGGCCGCAATTGTCGATTTGTCGATTGGCTGGGACGCTTACTGGGCGTCGCGCGAAAGCAAAGTGCGCAACAACCTGCGCCGCCACGAAAAGCGTTTGAACCAACTCGGCGAGGTCACACACGTTCGTCATCGTCCCCACAGCGCCACGCAAGGCGATGGCGATCCGCGCTGGGATCTGTTCGATCAATGCGTCGCGATTGCCGCCATCAGTTGGCAAGGCATGTCCGCGAACGGCACTACGCTGTCGCATCCGTCGGTGCGCGCCTACTTTCGCGATGCCCACGCCGCCGCCGCGCAAGTTGGCTGTGTCGATATGAACCTGCTGCTGGTGAGCGGCCAACCGGTCGGCTTCGGCTACAACTATTTGTACAACGGCGCGCTCGAAGGTTTGCGGATTGGCTACGATCCGCAGTACGCCAAGGCGGGCGTCGGCAACATGCTGTATCTGCGGATGTTTCAGGACAGCTTCGCGCGCGGCGATCGGCAGTTTGATATGGGCGTCGGCTCGCTCGAGATCAAACGCTTCTGGTGGACGCGCACCGACCAAAGCTATCGCTATACGCACTACCCGCTTGGCTCGCCACGGGCGCAACTGCTGTGGCTGAAGCACTGGCTCTTCGGCAGCCACATCCGCACCGAAGTGCCGCTGAGCGAATCCGAACTCGCCACCGCCACGTAATCGACAACCTCGGGTGCCACTGGCCTCTGGCCAGTGCCGTGTTCTGCCGCGGTGTGAATCTTTCTTTCCGCGAACAACCGCGCGCCTTTTCATAACGGCGTGAACCTGCGCGAGGATGTCACGCCAAACCGCCAAGACGCGAAGAAGAATGAAGAGAAAGAGAGTTGAAAGGAAGGTGGCGATGCTAGTGGCTTCGTTCCTCTCCTTCCCTTTCTTTTCCTTGTTTTGCTTCGCGCCTTTGCGGCTTCGCGTGACATCTTCCTCCGATTTTCCTCTCCTGATCGGTAGAAAGCAGGAACGCGCGAAATCGTTGACCTGCAGCGCCGCGGCGACCTACAATGAACCCCTCGCCTTTGTGGTTCCTGCCGTTCGACCGCTGACCGCCTGGTGCGGTTTCCCTTCGCTGCGAGTCTGAAGATGTGCCTCTCCAAGCCGATCGCGCTAGTGCTGTTGCTGCTGCCGAGCCTGGCGCTCGCTGCCGAACGCCCGGTGAATTTTGCGCGCGATATTCAGCCCATCCTCGCCGGCAAGTGC
>JAEZGD010000480.1 GCA_023417165.1 Planctomycetota bacterium | reverse complement strand
TCGCAAGGCGGTGTCGGCGCAGGAGTTGGAGCGGTATCGTGGACAACTTCGTCAGTCTCTGAGGTCGTAGAACAATCCTGATCGTATGCCTGGTCGTTGGGGACTGGTGAAGGTTCCGAATAGACTTCTTCACCAGGATAGCTCAGCGGCGCGTCATCGACGGCGGTAACGATGGCCGACCACTCGGGCGGCAGGTAGTCTTTGATGCGCGAGTTGCGCGGTTGCTGGCGGCGGATGCGATTGCGGGCGAAGAGTTCGACCGCTTGCGCATCGAAGTGTGGCAGCGCCGGCAAGTCGGCTCCCTTGGAAGACAGCTCGCGATGCCGCGCGCCGACTTCCTCGCAAACCGCTTGGGCTTGGCTGGCTTCCATCACTTCGCCAAACAGCGGATCTTCGCCTAGGTGCCGATGCAGTTCCGCCCTGGCTTTGCTGAGGACGCTTGCCAGTTGAAACTGCTCGCGCGCACAATCCACCGCTTGCTTGAGCAAACGCGGATCGGGTTTCGGCGGCTTAGCTGCCTGTTTTCTAGGCTGTTTATCGTCTTCGTCGCTAATCGGCGGTTGGCAAGTCAATTGAAACGCGTTGTCCGCCTGCTCTTGGTAATAGGCCAGGCGTTCGTTCCATAGGTCGGCCGCGATGAAGGCTTGGGTTTCGACCGACAAGCACGTGCCTGGCTTACCGAGGGTGATCCAGTATTCGACTTGATCGCAAATCCGCGACACACGCGACTGCGACAGGCCATTGTCACGCGCCACATCCGCCTGGCGTTTCCGATGCGCGTGCACCGCGTAATAGATCCGGACATTCCGCTCGCTAGGAACCTTGGGAGTCAACAGGGCCATGACCAAGCCTCCGTCCAAAGAAAGAACCATGCCCCGGCAAGAGTGCCGCAGAGTTCAGTCTAATATGGAGGCAGAGCGTGGATAAATATAGAGTGGTTTACAAAAAAGTGTAGAATGGTTACGTAGGGAGAGTCGGAAAAGGCAGGGATTCATCCGGAGACATGGAGGACACGGAGAGGAGAAAGGCAGGAGAGAAAGATAGGAAAGGAGCACAGGCAGGGAGGGCCGCAGAGGGACGCGGATCAGTCGAAGTTGCTTTTAACGCATCGGATGCTTGGATGCGCTTGCCTTGGCGTTCATTAGTAGGCTTTGTTGCCTCTGACTTCCTTTGTCTTCCTCTCTCGCCGAATATGCCCGACCATCCTTAGCTGAGTCGATGGATGCCGCGACGGGCCGGCGGTGCTTTGGGAGGTCATCTTCCGCGCGTAACTGGCGCAACTCCTTGAGGAGCGCGTCAAAGTCGTACGACACGCGGGTGCCATCGGTCGCCGCCTGGCTGGCACCATTGCGGAGAATGGCTTCGATTCCGGCGATACGTACGGTGTGGCCCATAGCTCGCACTGTACGCGCGAGTGCGCCATCGCCAAACAATGTGCTCGTCGGAGTCTATCTGGCTCGCGATTTCCAGACTGGCTAATGGAAAGGCCGATAAACGTCGGTAGATTTGCCCAGCACTTTCTCGGTATTTAGACTACGCGTTCGCGACATTGCGCCCTCGTTTCATGGAGACTCTGCCCATGGCTAAAAAGCAAGCAAAAGCCAACTCAAGACCTAGCGTTTCCACATTGCTGCCGCCGGAAGTTCTGGCCTTCTTAGAGGAGCATGGTAAGAAGAAGCTGACATTCGATCCTGAGAAGCACCCTGACATGGAAGTGCGGGAGGTTGTCTTCAAAGCCTCGCGTTCCCTCAAGCGGTCGAAATTCAATCTGTGCACGCACGAGTATTACCTCAATCAAGGCGAATCCGGCGACGATCCCAATTTGGAGTACATGCTGGAAGGAGTTGATCTGATTGCCGCTTCGGACGATTACGATCCCGAAGGCATTCTCGTCTGGTTCCCGCAGTTAGATGAGTTTGGCTTTTGGGACCCTGACCATGCCGTCATCGGTTTGTTTCCCAAGACGCCATGGGCAAAGATTGAAAAGCGACTCCCGCAATACATCAACGCCCAATGGAACGATTCGCCGAAGCATAAGCTATTGCGACCGTGGGCGGATCGGCGTTGCGCAGAGCTTAAAGGGAAGCTCATGCGCTAGTTGGGGCAACGTGGTAAAAGGTGCGGCCCGCAGCATTACTCGTGATGCCGGTCAATGTAATGCTGGCCGCGTTCGTGGCAGACCGTTCGCCGCCCCCTCGGCCAATCGCTAGGCCTTCGTGGACGAACGACTTCCGAAAGTTGGCGTCAACGATCACTTGCCGGAAAGCGCGCTTGGGAACCGTTGCGCGAGGTGGTGAAAGCCCAGCCATTCGCATGGCTTCGAAGCTCGCGCCAGCGTGAACAAAGATTGATTCTTCTTCTGTCCTCTCCGTGCCTCCGTGGTGAATCCCTGCCTTCTGCCCTGCGCTAATCGCTGGCTGCGCAAAGGGACCTCGCGGATCAACCCTTTCAAGAAATGGCCTTATCCGCGTGCATCTGCGTGATCCGCGGCTCTCTTCTCTGTCTTCTCCGCGGTGATCAGGCAGGCGGCGAGGTGCGGGAGGGATGCAGGTAGATAAAGCTTTTGCCCAGGCGGCCGCCGTAGTTGCCGGCGGTGATGCGAACGAGGCCGGGCGTGGGCGCGGCGGCGGCGATGGCTGCGTGCGTCGCGCGGGTGAGCGTTGCGAGGTCTCGCCCGTTCAACACAATCTCCATGATCGAGCGGACGTTGGCCGGGACGCGCGAGCGCTCGCCAAGCTCGTCGCGCAGCGTTGGGCAGTATTCGGCATAGGTGCTTGCGATCAAAAACTTGTAGCGACTGCCCGCCTTGGAAGCACTCGCCGCGATGCCGCCAGGGAACGTCAGCACGCAGCCTGGCACGCCGTTGACCGCGACGACCGAGCGCTCGGCGGCGTCGATAGCAGCCTCTTCGGTCTCGGCCATGAACCACAGGTTGCCGCCCATGATGCCGTCGGCATAACCAAAGCGGCGATCGAGCGAAAACTCGCCGCCCATCGTGGGAATGGTCCACATCTTGCGACCGAATCGCGTGACGCGCTTTTGATAGCCGTCGCCAAAGAAGGCGATCTTGCGCCCGAGTTTGTAATACGGATCGGTGTCGAGCAGGTTGAAGCACGCGGTCGTCGGGCACGTCAGCACGTTCTGGCTGATGCGCGTCAGTAGCGAGCGTTCGAGCGCAGGCACGCGATCCTTACGAAACCGTGGCACATGAAACTGCACCACCGCGCCGGGGCGACCGTCTGGCGTGGCGAAGCTCTCGTCGCCGCCGGGCCCGACATAGCGATCGACGCCGGCTTCGCAGTCGCACAGGATCGTGCTGGACGCATGCCCTGTGACCGCGTGCAGGCAGTGATCGAGCCACTTGCGATCGCGGGCGGTGATCAGCACCTCGGCGAACAGACTGCGAAACGCCTCGGCGTAGGTATCTTCAACCAGGGAGGTAGTATCCATACGACTCTTGCTTGTTGCTTCAAAAGGGAGGCAGCGGAAGGGAATTCACCACGGAGACACGGAGGCACGGAGAGGACAAAGAGAGGGAGGTAGGAAAGAGAACCGCAGATGAACACGGATGCACGCAGATAAGACTAATTCAGGAAAGGAATGATTGCCTAGTTCGGATACCTTGGCGTTCTCTGCCTTCCTCCGCTTCCTTTCTCTTCCTCTGTCCTCTCCGTGCCTCCGTGGTGAACCCCTGCCTTCTCTTCACCAAGGTGCCTGATCCGCGTTCATCCGCGTTCATCCGCGTCATCCGCGGCTTTCTTCTGTCTGTTGTCTTCGCGGGAAATGGTCTAAGAGCGGCCGCGGCCGGGATAGACGGCGGACTCGGTGATGACCATGTCCATGAACACGTCGTGCGGTTGGACGGGAATCTCGGGGAAGAGTTGGCATTCGAACGCCAGCGCCACCAGCGGCGTGTCACGCCGGGCGTGTTCGAGCAGCTTGTCGTAATAGCCTTTGCCGTGGCCCATGCGTCCGCCTTGGCGATCGAAGGCGACGCCAGGGACCATGATTAGGTCGAGTTCCTGCACGTCGACCTGCTTCTCGGGCAAGTTGCGCAGCTCGGCCTTCGGTTCGAGAATCTTGTACATGCCGACCGCCAACTCGTCTAGGTTCTCGAGAGGGAACAGCTCGAGCTCGCCAGCGTCGTTGCACCATGGCACGACAATCTTCTTGCCGCTGGCCAGCGCCGCAGGCAAGTCGTGGCGCGTGCGCACCTCGGACCGCACGTCGAGGTACAGCATCACGGTCTTGGCGGCCGAGTACTGCGGCAGCGCGAAGAACGTCGCCATGATCTGGCGGCTGAGCGGGTCTTTGTCCGGCTGGTCTTTCCGCCGGGCGTGCGCGGTCTCGCGCATTTGCGCTTTGAGTTCGGAAAATGGGACGATGGGCGAAGGATTCATGCCGCGCTCGGGGAAAAGGATCGGTGGCGTTAATGAAGGAGTGGCAAGCCCTGGGCTAACCGATCGGCGAACGACTCGCCTGTGGGGAGCGAATCGCGGTTCAGCATACCGCTATCGGGGATAAGCGGCTAGCGGCGGTGCGGGGGGCGGCGCCCTGGGGTAATTACCACCTCGCAGAGCGAGCGGACTGTGGTTACAACCAAACCATGCCTGCTGCGATTCTGTTGCCGACTGCGTCGAATGTCTCTTTAGTGGCCGCAGCGCTGCGCGCTGGCAAAGTGGCGGCGATGCCGACCGAAACGGTGTATGGTCTGGCGGGCAACGCCTTCGATCCCGCGGCGCTGGCGCAGATCTTTGCGGTGAAGGAACGGCCGACGTTCGATCCGCTGATTTGTCACGTGCCTGTTCCCGCCAACGATCAGGCATGGACGCCGCATCTGGTGGCGCAAGGCTTACTGGCGGCGGAAGCGCTCTCGCCGCTGGCGCAACAGCATGTCGAGCGGCTCGCGCGTGCGTATTGGCCGGGGCCGCTGACGATGGTGTTGCCGAAGGGACCGCGCGTGCCGGATTTGGCGACGAGTGGCTTGCCGACCGTTGGCATTCGCGCGCCGCGGCATGTGGTGGCGCAGGCGCTATTGCGGGAAGTGGGCGTGCCGCTCGCCGCTCCCAGCGCGAATCGCTTCGGACGCATTAGCCCGACGATGGCGGCGCATGTGGCGGCTGAACTAGGCGAGCGGATCGAGTTCATTCTGGATGGCGGCGCGTGCGAGATCGGCGTGGAATCGACCGTGCTGCTCGTGGAGCCGGACGGCCGCTTGCGTTTGCTGCGCCCCGGCGCGATCTCGGCCGCAGAGATCGCCGCGGCGACGGGGGCAAAGGTGCTCGCGGCGAACGCTGCCGGCAGCGAATCGGCAACGCCGCTGCCTTCGCCAGGCTTGCTCGCCAGCCATTACGCGCCGCAGAAGCCGCTTTCGTTACTGCCTTGTCCGCTCGTCGAACACGCGCCTGCCCAGTTGGCGGCGCTGGCGCAGCGCGGCCGCTTAGGCGTGATGGTGGCGAGCGGCGATCCCGCAGCGCTGCATGCGCGGTTCCCCGACAATGCAGAAGTCAGCGTTTATGCATTGAGTCGCGCTGGCGATTTGACCGAAGCCGCGCGGCAGTTGTTCAGCACGTTGCGAGCGTGCGATGACGCGACCGAGGTCGACGAGATTTGGGCCGAGACGATGCCCGGCGATACTGGCCTGGCGCATGCGATTAACGATCGTTTGCGGAAGGCTAGTCACCGCTAAATGGGACTAAGAGTTTGTCTCGTTGGTGCGCCGTTAAACGGCCTGCGTTCTTATCGAGCCGAGCAAGGAACGGTTTGGCTGAATGAGGGGTGACAGAATCTGTCACCCTCAGTCTTAGGTGTGCATACCGCTACAAAGGTTGAGCTACTTCCGCGCGCTTCTTTCGCGCGCCTAAAACTAGGGCCCTCAATGTTGGGTGGGAATGCCACTACAGAGGGAACTTCTGCAAAGATTTGCCAAAATTCTTGGCAATAGAAGAGTCGGTTCGATGCGATTTCACGCTTATAGAAGTAGAGCCTTGCGCATCGTCGGTCCCCCAAATCACGCGACGAGCGCGAGGCCAAGGCCTCAACGGATTTCAGACGCCTCCTCGTACTTGGTCACTGCCATGAGCGCGCCCCATTATTGTCGGCCAGAGGCTTACCACCTCTTCGCCGGGAGCCTGCCCGAACTGAAGACGACCTCCGGGTTGATTCAAGCCGCGATGTCCCTTTCGCTCCATGCCTTGGATGATCTCGATCCAGCTTTTGTCAACGATCGTTTGAACGAGCTGGCCCAGCGTGTCACGACGCGTGCGCGGCCTAATCGGCCCGAAGCGCTGCTGGCGCATCTGCACCGCGTGCTGTTCGACGAAGAACAGTTTGGCGGCGACAACGCGGTCTATAGCAACCCACTGAGCAGCTACTTGCCGGCGGTGCTCGAAACCCACCGCGGCATTCCGATCACGCTCGCCCTGATCTACAAGGCGGTGGCCGAGCGTGTGGGCCTGGAAGTCGACGGCATTAACCTGCCGGGGCATTTTCTGGTGCGCGTGCGTGATAGCCGCGGCTGGCTGCTGGTCGATCCCTTCCACGGCGGTCGCATGCTGACGATCGACGAAGCCTATTATTTGGCCGACCAGATCTTCCAGAGCCGGATTGACCGGACCTACGACCTGACGACCCCGGCGACCCATCTGCAGTGGGTAGAGCGGATGCTGCTGAACCTGAAAAGCAACTTCCAACGCCGCGGCTGCAACGACGACCTGGCGGCGATGACCGAGTTCGAATCGCTGCTGAGCACCACCGCCTTTTAACGTTCGGCGGCTAGAATCTTCCTCCACGGGGCGTTGGCCCCCCTGCTCCGCCGAGACAAGCGCGCGGAGCATCCCACCTTGGCGCGCCGCGCTGGCGCGATCCACTTCTTCTCGCGCTGCTCCAGGCTTTCTATTTCCCCACAGCATCGGTGGAGGGAGCGGCGCGAGTTTCGGTTAATCTAGTTGTTGCTGTTTATTTTCCTGCGGAGCTGCAAGATGTTGCTACTGGCTGATAGTAAAGAGGATATCAATCGTTGGTTGGATCAGAATCCGATGGTGCTCGGTGGCGGAGCCCTGCTGCTGGGCTTGGTGCTGGTGGGTTTTGGCGTCAAAGCGCTCGTCACCGGCCAAGCCACCTCGAAGCGCGGCGTGAAACTGACCGGCACTCAGGCGAAACTCGTCGGTGGCGTGCAAGCCGGCTTCGGCGCGCTGGTGATCTTGTTCGGCCTCTATAAGATGGTCGCCGGTTAATCGGCCGCGATCGGATTTTTCTTTCCAACGAGCGTTGAACGTAGGCCGCTCGCTCCGCCGAGCGGCAAATCTGGGCGTGGTTG
>JAEZGD010000474.1 GCA_023417165.1 Planctomycetota bacterium | reverse complement strand
CCGCGGCTGCCACCGCCCCCCCACGACTCGGTTTCGATCGCCCAGCCTCCGTCATGCGGAGTCCACGTGCCAACTGCATGCCCGCCATCGCCAAACGTCCAGGATTGGATCTGCTGCGTCTCGGGATGAAACCCGATGACCTGTACGCTAGTGGCCTTCGTGCCGTTGGGATGTGTGATTGTGGTGGTGCGCTGGATGTGGCTTTGATTGGCGATCCAGCGGCAGTTGATCGCGATCTCGGCGCCATGAGCGTCGGTCCGCCAGTCGCCAATCAACCACGCCAAATCAGCGAGTTGACGACCCTGAGCGATCGACTCGACGCGACGCTCGCGAACAGCCGACATGCGCCAGACGTCGTTCTCTTTCACATGCACGGCCGTGTATTTGCTGACAGCGGCGACGCCGGGCGGCGCTGGGACGAGCGTGACGCTGCCATCTTCGAGCGCTGCATGTTCGTTTAGCCGACGTAGCGATTCGATGGTGACGCGAATCTTGATGCGCGGATGTTGTTTGAAGAAGTCGGCATATTGCGCTTCGATCGCCGCACGGCCGGTAGTCGTTTTGCCGTCTTCGTCGACGTACTCGCCATCGGTCGTCCATAAGGCGGCGACTTGCTGCGCATTGCCTTGGTTGAAGGCTGCTTCAAACTGCTGAGCCGTTTGCCGCAACGCGTCAAGATCGACCTCAACCGCCTTTTCTTGAGCGGTGGCGACCTGCGCCAACAGGCTGCACCCTACGATCCAGCCGATCACGATTCCACTGCGAATCTGCATTACGTTCTCTCCCTTCAAAGACGCGCACGCAACGGCCAGCGGCCTGTTCGCATGCACAAGAGTCGTGCCGCAGAAGTCTAAGACGCGATTTCTAGGGAGCTTCCCGCGCGACCGGAAGTTTTGGCCGCGGGGGGAATCGCGATTGGGAGTGATGCAGGTTGTAGCAAACGTAGCGACTGTGCCGCCGGCTTGCGCATTACGACTGGTTGTCGCGCGTCGTATCGCCAAGCGGCTTGCTGGTGGGATCGTCGTCGTGCTCAGCAATGTGCGAGGTCATACGGAACAGATCCACGCGGCGATCGACGCGCGGGCGAACCGTGCCGCCATCCATGGCCTCGGCCAGATCGTCGAGATCGAGGTCGCAGATCAACACGGTTTCTTCGTTGGAATCGGCTTCGGCTTGAATGCCGTCACGCGCGAAAGCGAAATCGGAAGGCGTGAGCACCGCCGCCTGGCCGTAATTGACGTCGAGGTTTTCGACATCCGGCAAGTTACCGACGTTGCCTGCAAGCGCGACATAGATCTGATTTTCGATGCAGCGCGCCGCAGCGCAGTAACGCACGCGCAGATAGCCTTGGCGATTATCGGTGCAGAATGGCACAAAGATGATTTCGGCGCCGGCGTCGGCCAGGTGGCGCGCGGCTTCGGGAAACTCGATGTCATAACAAATCAGCACGCCGATTCGCCCGGCGGGCGTGTCGATGGCCGTCAGGCGATGGCCGCCGTTGATGCCCCACCAGCGGCGCTCGTTCGGCGTAACGTGCAGCTTGGGTTGCAGCACGACCGATCCGTTCGGCAAGCAAACCGGCGCGACGTTATAAAGCCGATCGCCGCGCAGTTGGGGCGAGCTACCCGCGATGATCGTCACGCCAAACTGCATGGCCAGTTGCCGATTGAGCGCGACCAACTCGTCAAAATAGTCGGCCATCTGGCGCATGCCTTCCTGCGGGCTGAGTGCGTCGAGGGCCGAGAGAAGTTGCAGTGTGAAGAGCTCGGGGAACAGTACGAAGTCGCTGTCGTAGTCGGCCGCGATATCGACGAAATAGCGCACCTGGCGCGCGAAGTCGTCGAACGACGTGACTTTGCGCATCTGATATTGCACGCAAGCGATGCGGACCTTGCGCACCTTGCGCTTCGGCTGGCGATAGTCGGGATTCAGCCATTCGAGCAATGTGGCATAGTTGTGGCTTTGTCGATCGAGCAGATAGTGCGGCATCACGCCGCGCAAGGCAAAGTCTTGCTTCAACTGAAAGCTGAGCACCAAATCCTGAAGGTCGCCAGCGGCGACGCGCGCGGCGTACTCGTGGGCGGTCATCTCAGAGGCGTGATGATGATAGCCGTGGATGCGACCGCCCAGCAGGATGCGGCGCAGGTTCAGTTTTTTGCAAAGTTGTCGGCGCGCTTCATAGAGTGCGCCACCAACGCCATGGCCGCGCACGTTGGGATGCACATACACATCCGCGCCATAGAGTGTATCGCCTTGCGGATTGTGGTTCGTGAAATAACCGCTGTCAGTGATGCCAGACCAGGTGTGCTCGCGGAGCGGATTGGGGCCGAGGTCGACAATCAGCGAAGAAACTGCGCCGACGATCTTGTCGTCGAGGACCGCGACCAACTGCCCCATCGGGAAGATACGCTGGTGCGATTCCAGATGCGAACGGCCCCACACAATGTTGTCTTCGGCCAGCGTGGGATACGCTTCGCGATTGAGTTGGACCAACTCGGCGATATCGTCGGCCGTCGCCTGACGAATTTGAAGGGTAGTGCTCATGCCACCATTGTAGCGCGCTGGCCTCGGCGAGGTAGCGTTCGAACTGGGCGCAAATTATATTTCCTGGTCGAAACGGAGATGTGATGAGACATTTTGTTAAGAAGATTTCGCGATGACAGAACCAGACTATCTCGCTGATGAAGAGGCTCTCTTTCAGGCGACGTTAGCGGCGCTGAAGGAGTTTGCCGAGACTCATCCGCACGAAACGATTTGCTCGTTTGCTTTCGACTGCAATTCCGATTATGGCGAAGTACTGCTTTGCCTGGATACGGTCGAGCAATCGCGTCAAGCGGCTCGCCAATCGGAAGTGCGCGCATGCGACCGCCGCCAGAAATACGGAAGCGACTACGATGTGTCGCTCCATTTATTGACCATGGCTCGCGGAACCGTATGCAACAACGATGTATTGCCTTTCGGTAACAACACAGGCGATTTTGCGTATCAAGGATTCGCAGAGGTGACGTTTGAAGCGTGGGCAGACTTTACGCTGGACGACGAGTACCCAGAACTTCCCGATGGCGAGGAAGGAGATTATCTGCAATGCAAGGCGGCGATTCTCTTCGGACGCGTAATCGATCGTTTGGTCGCCGCGAATGCATTTGACGGGTTACAGCGCGCCACGCCCTTTCTCGTCGGAGTTGGTTTTCACGATGGCGGGCAATACGTCGTGCGCGTTCTCTGGGCATGAATGCTGCGCAGGGCGAGAGGTGCCCCGTGCTTCTTGAAGCCGCCTGATTGTCGCCTTTCGCAGAACGAAAGGCGCGACTAGGCGCGCGGACTACGTGCGGCGCTGCGGTCCGGCGATTTCGGGGCCGACGAGCTTGATGCGGTTCTGGCCGTCGACCAGGATCACGCGCGGCTCGTGGGTGCGCGCTTCTTCGTCGGTAACCGTAACGAAGGTCGTGATGATGACCAGATCGTTGATGCTCGCCAGGTGCGCGGCGGCGCCATTGATGCAGATCACGCCGCTATCGGCGGCCCCTTCCAACGCATAGGTGGTGAAGCGCGTGCCGCGCGTCACATTCCAGCAGTGAACTTGCTCGTGCGGCAAGATGCCAGAAGCCTCCAGTAGCGTGCGATCAATCGTCACGCTTCCTTCGTAGTGCAAATCAGCTTGCGTGACAGTCGCGCGATGGATCTTCGCGCCCAGCATCCGGCGGAGCATGGAGTGGTTGGTGGTCAGTGAACAGTGGTTGGTAAAGATAGGCAGAGTGGAATAGTATGCGAAGCGCAGGCCAGTATGAGAAGTCGTCTTTGCCGATGTCCTCGCCGCGGGGCGCACCCTACTCTTCCAAACGCTCTACTATTGTACGCAGCACTTTCAGCCGGGCGAATCGCTTGTCATTCGCTTCGACGAGGGTCCAGGGGGCCTGGGTAGTACTGGTTTTTTCGAGCATTTCCACCGCTGCGGCCTGATAGCTGTCCCATTTTTCGCGATTTCGCCAGTCGTCTTGCGTGAGCTTGTACTGCTTATAGGG
>JAEZGD010000138.1 GCA_023417165.1 Planctomycetota bacterium | reverse complement strand
GCTCACAACTTGCCAATAACCAGGTATCCAGCGCTGGCCGGGAGGCGGCACACGCCAGACACCGCTAATCCACAAGAAGTCAGCGCGCTCTTCATCCCATGCCCAATAGCCGGGAATCCAAACTGCGTCTTCGTCGTCAGGTCGATATTCAGGTGGCAGTTCGTCGATCGCTTGTGGCGGCTCTTGATCGACAATCAGCGATTCCTCAACGCCGGAGGTTGCAGGCTCGGCATACGCTTCGTGTAGCGGACCGCGCGTCAGCGTTTCGACCCCTTCTAGCGGCGACGAAGCATCGTAAATCTCTTGCGCCGTCAGCGACGGCAGCCACAACCCGCAGGGCAAGGCTACCGCCAAAGCGGCCACCAACAGCCGGGTAAAAGTGCGTCTCATGTCGTCCCTCATCTTCTCGAAAAACCCCGCGCGCAAGGCTGCGCCACCAGATGCACGTTTGCAAAGCACCTGTCGTGCCAGCAATTAACGCGTCTGGCGGATTCCTAGTGATCGCCTGCGTTTTAACACAAAATTCTGTACGCAGTTGCGTAACAAGGGGCCGAGAATCACGCTCGAACGGCTAGACCAGCGGCCAAAAAGGCCCTCGCGCGCCATCACATTGACGACACCCATGGTCGATTTGAATCCACCTTGAAAACGTCGCCACCAAGTAACGTTGGCAAAAGCAGGCACGCCGAGCAGGCGGTCAGGGCTTAGGCTCGGGCCACTTCAGGTGTTTGTGCAGGAAGCGGAAGGTGCCTTGGCCGTTGATCGTATGCGGGCCATCGAAGAACTCGATCTCGCACCGCTCACCCAACTTTAGCCGCGCGTTATACAGATTGAACACCTTCGCATATTCGGCCGCGACGGTTTCGTCCGGCGCGACGCCATCGGCATGCCCGCGCTCGACCATGAAGGGACGCGGAGCGATCAGCGCCGCCATCTCAGCATAATTGAATGTGCTCCCCAGATCCCACTCAAAGATCTCGTACTCGCCGGTCCATACATAGCTATAGGGGCTGCGCGTCGACGCGTTCTTCCAGACCCATTCGTTGAAGTCGGCCGAGCAAATCGACAAGCAGTAATCCGGCACCAGCGGCGGAATGCGCATCGCGCTTTTCCCGCCATACGACAGACCATAAAAGGCGATTCGCTCCGAGTCGACCTGCGGCAAGGTCTTCAGCCAATCGACAAGCTGCTGATGCTGCGGAATGATAACGCTAAACAGCGTCTTGCCCAGCGGGTTCGCCTTGCGCTGCAAGGTGCGAAACTTGTCCTGACCGATGTAGAGGTTCTGTGGCGAGAGCGTGACGAAGCCGCGCTCGGCCAGTTTCGCCGCAAAGTCGTGATAGGCCGGATGATCGCCTTGCACCACGTCTTGGGGACGCCCTTCCAGTCCATGCTGGCACACCACCACCGGGCGGCGCTCGCCAGGCTTGATATCCTTCGGCAGCAGCAGAATGCCATACGCGATCACGTCGGGCCAGACATCCAGCACCACCTCGTAGCCCACATACTTCTCGTGATCGATGATCTGGCGGCTGCGCGGATTCAGCGGCAAGCGCTCGTCATCGAACCAACCAATCACGTCGCGTTTGAACGTCTCGCGATACGGCTCGACGCTTTGGCATAAGCCTCCAGCGACGACGTATTGAGCCCCTTCATAAACTGCGCACGCACGTAGGGACTTTCCGACAATAGCCACTGATTGTGACGATCCATGGCATGCAGCAACCGCGTCTGTCGCGCATTGGCATCTTGCGGCGGATTGACGACCGTCACCTTCTGTCGTGGCGTGGGATTCCGTTCGTCGCCCGGGAGAAAGAAGGTGACTAGGTGGCTCAGTTCCTCCTGCTTTTTCTCAGACAGCTCAGACAGGTAAACGGCTCGCGTCGTATCGCCGCGGCGGCGAATCCGCGAATACTCTGTGTCCGCCTCGTCGACAGAAACGGGCTCTAAAGTCCCCGGAGCACCTCCTTCGCTGGGCAATACCAGGTTGGGATAAGCCACATTGTCGAAATAGACATCGCACGTGACCAAGCGCAGCACTTCAGCGTTGCCAAATTCCGCCAGGATGCCGAAGATGTTGCGATCCACAGGTTGTCGCCAAACGGCTTCTTTCTTGCCGAAATAGCCAGAGATTGCCGTTTTGCTAATACGTGGGTCAAGCGCTGCCGCATACATGGCCAGCATCCCGCCTTCGCCATTGCCGACCACACCGATCGTCGTCTTAGCATCTTTGCCATTCTTGGCGAACCAATCGACCGCCGCGAACACCTCTTGCAATTCATAACCGATCACATGCCGCCCCAGGATAAACGCAGGGCGATAAATGAACTCGCGGTTCGTCATTTTGGCGCGGCCGTTGCGAGCTGCGATCTGGCGGCTAATCAGCGTGGGAACCATGAGCCGACAGTTCCCCTCCGCGAGCATGCGAGCAAATTGCATCTTCTCGGGCACGCCCTCCACCAGCCCCATGATTTGCTCAGGCGTTTGGTCGGCATCGGGCAGCACGACCAGATTAGCTTTGACGTTCTTGGCATCGTTCGGCTCGATCCATAAGCCTTCTGCGAACATGTCGCGCACGGTCGGCCAGCGCACTGCATAGACTTTGTAGGTTTCGCATTCCGCGATCAGCGCCGAGCGCGTGGCGGTCGCGACTAACTCTGGCGATTCAAATGGCACGCGTTCGTCGCGCACGCCCAGCATCACAGCCAGACGCTTGCGTTTGGCTTTCAGAAACTCCATGCGATCTTCAGGAGTAGCAAAGTTCCTGGGCCATACCTTGTCGCGTGCGGCCGCTGACTCGTCGATCTTCCGCAAGAGGAACTTATCGACGCCCGCAACCAACTGCGCGGCTATGTCCCCTTCAAGGGTCAGTGGCTGCGTGTCGGGCAGCGGCTCGGCAGCCATACAGCACACAGGCAACCAGACGCTCATCACAAGCGCAAGCCAGAAGAAACGCATCGGAGGCCTCATCGTGGAAGGCTGCGGCGGCGGGAAGTGCGCTTGAGTATAGATAGCCGCGCAACGGCATTCAAATGCGGCAGGCCAATTCGCGTGCTAGACGACGCGGTGCAGCAGCGGCTCGTCACGCAAGCCGCGCAGCAGGTTCTCGACCGAGATCTCCGCCATCCTTTGCCGCGTCTGCTCCGTCGCGCTTCCCAAGTGGGGCGCAATCGTCAGATTGTCGAGCGCCAAGAGCGGATGCTCGCGCGGCAGCGGTTCCGGATCGGTCACATCGAGGGCCGCACCATAGATCCAGCGTTCCTGGAGCGCGGTGGTCAGCGCCGCAGTATCCACAACCGGCCCGCGCGCGATGTTGATCAAGATCGCGGTCGGCTTCATCAATCGCAATTGCGCGGCACCGATCAGGCCGCGAGTCTCTTCGGTCAGCGGGCAAGTCAGCATCACATAGTCGCTGCTCGCCAGCAATTCATCGATCGCTGCGCGCTGGACGCCCAATCGCGCTTCGGCTTCCGGTTTCGCCCGGCGATTGCAATACAGCACCTGCATATCAAAGCCGCGCGCCCGTTGTGCGACTTGTTCGCCGATGCGTCCCATGCCGACGATGCCGAGCGTCGCATGATGCACTTCGCGCCCCAGCATGCAACACGGATCATAACGCGTGAAGTCGGCCGAACGCGCATAGCGGTCGCCTTCGACCAAGCGTCTTCCCGCTGCCAGCAGCAGCGCAAACCCCATATCGGCCGTCGCACCGTCCAAAATTCCGGGCGTATTGCCGACGGGAATACCGCGCGCCGTCGCATCATCCAAGCGAATATGGTCGACGCCAACACCATAGTTGCTGATGACGCGCAACTGCGGCAACCGCGCAAGCAGCGACGCATCGACCAGCGGATGGCCGAAGGTATAGACACCGGCAATCCGGTCATCGCGCTCGCCCAGCACCTCCCAAGGCAAGACATTGACCTGGCCGGACAGCAAGGCTTCGATCGTGGGGGCCAGCGGCCCATCGGCAAGAATCCAAGGTAGCGACATGCGAGTGTTTGTAGCACTCGCCCCCGCGTGGTTCAATTGGACGCGCCGAGCTTGCGCTTCGCTTGATCAAATTCCAGCGTGAATTGCCTCGCCCGGCGTGTTACACTTCCACCAACACCTGCCCTTCCTACTTCCTGCCGCTGGAGCGTGGCCATGAGCCGTTCCCGACTTGCGTTGTTATCGCTGCTGCTACTGCTGTGGACCGTCGCTCCCCTCGCGGCCGACGAAGCCGGCAAATTGAAGCTCCACTCCCGCGCACGCCAGGCGGATCCGCAACATTCCGGCCGCTTTCTCATCGGCCAGCAAACGCTGAACTGGGAGGCAAAGCAGACGGCGCTGGTGATCTGTGATATGTGGGACAAGCATTGGTGTCCCGACGCGACACAGCGCGTTGGCGAACTCGCCCCGCGTATGAACGAAGTCGTGAAAGCCGCCCGCGACCAAGGCGTGCTGATCATTCACTGCCCCAGCGACACGATGGAGTACTACAAGGATCATCCCGGTCGCAAGCTCGCGCAAAGCGCGCCGCCGGTCGAAACCAAGATCCCACTCTCGCGCTGGTGCTATCTCGATCTGAAGAAGGAAGCGCCGCTGCCAATCAACGATCAAGACGGCGGTTGCGATACGATCGATCCACCGAAGTCGTACCGCGCCTGGACCAAGCAGCACGACGCGCTCGAGATCAAGGACGGAGACGCCATCACCGATAGCGCCGAAGCGTTTTACCTGATGAAGCAGCGTGGCATCACGAATGTGATCGTGATGGGCGTCCATACCAACATGTGCGTGCTGGGTCGTCCCTTTTCGATTCGCCAGATGATTCAACAAGGTCAGAATGTCGTGCTGATGCGCGACATGGCCGCCACCATGTACAACCCGCGCAGCGCACCGAAGGTGACGCACTTTACCGGCACCGACCTGGTCGTCGCCCACATCGAGAAGTATTGGTGCCCCCCCATCACCAGCCCCGACGTCACCGGCCCGCCACCGCTGGTCTTCAAAGAAGATCGCCGCCCGCACATCGTGACGCTCTTGAACGAAAGCGAATACAAGCCGGAGGACACGATTCCGCTCTTCGCCGAGCAACTGATCAACGACCATGGCTTCCGCATGACCAACATTGTCGCCCGCCCCGGCGAAGGCTTTGTCGGATTGGAAGACGCCCTCAAGACTGCGCAAGTGCTGCTGATCGCGCCGCGTCGTGAAGCGTTGACGAAGTCGCAGCAAGCGGCCATTCGAGCATATATCGCCGCCGGCAAGCCGGTGATCGGCGTGCGCACCGCCAGCCATGCCTTCGGCGCGAAAGGCGAACTCGCAGGCGATCTGGTCGCGTGGCACGAACTCGACAAAGAGGTCTTTGGCGGCGACTATCAGGGACATTTCGGCGCAGGCAGCGTCGTGAACGCTCCTGCAGTTGACCACGAAATCCTGACAGGCATCGACAGCAAACCGTGGCAGAGCAGCGGTTCGCTCTATAAGAACGCGCAGATCGATGTCTCTTGCACCGTGCTGCTCACCGGCGAACGCCTCGGCGACATGAAGGATCCACAACCGGTGGCTTGGATTCGCACCGTCGGCGACCGCCAAGCGAAGGTGTTCTACACTTCGCTCGGCCATCAAGAGGATTTCGAGCAGCCGCAATTCCAACGACTGCTGCTAAATGCGGTGAAGTGGGCCGTGAAGGAATAGACGTTACTTCACCGGTTCCAGCGTAATCCCGCGCAGATCCAGCAGCGCCGTGCGAATCGCACCGCTCGCACGAGCGCTGGCCTCGGCAGGACCGGCGGTCAGTTCGACAGTGCCAACCTCCTGGGTGCGATAGTCGTCCCACGTGCCGGTAGCGGGCACCTTATACAGCAACGTTTGCCCGCCGATGGAAAGCTGCAGCGTGTTCCCGGCGGCGCTGCCATCGCACGCGTAGTCGAGCAGCACGCGATACTTGCCTGCGGCCGGAATTGCCAGCGACCATTCGGCTACATCGTCGGCGTGCTGCCACCAACCGAGGTTCTTGTACTTCTCTTCGAAGATGACCTTCGGGCCGTAAATGCGCGCACGTGATGCGGCCAGTTGCAGCGCACCCGACTCGCCAACTTTAATTAGCGTCGGCGCGTTGCCCGCAAACTCCTTGGACGGCGTGCCGGTCGCTCGCACATACGCGATCACATCGGCCAGTTCTTGCTTCGTCAGATCGCGTTCGAGCCCTTCCGGCATCAGCGACTTCTTGTTCGAGCGCGCCAGCTCGATATCGCTCCGCAACACGGTATGATCCTTGCCATCGGCGCTCGCCAGAGTCAAGCTGGTGCCCGTTTCGCTGGTCAGCACACCTGAGACGATCTCGCCACCGGTGGTGATGACCATGTACTCAATGAACTTGTCTTCGACCGCGCGATTGGGGTCCAAGATCGCCGCCAGCATCGCCTGGGGCGAGCGATCAGTCAGTGCCGTTAGGTCAGGCCCGATCTGACGCCCTTCCCCTTCCTGCTTGTGACAGGCGGTGCACCGTTTGCGAAACGCCGCGCGACCACGCGCCACATCCCCGCGCAGCGCGAGCACATCTTCAAATTGCTGCACGACCTTCGCGCGATCCGACGTCGCCTGGCGATGGTCACGCTTGGCAATCAACTGGCGCACCTTGACGCTCGGATGGTTCTCGAGCAGTTGGCGACGCGTAGCATCAATGTCGGCGCCGGCCAAACGCTCGTCCTGCAACAACTTCACGAGCGCTTCGGTCGCCTTGCTGTTAGCGGCGAGCGCATCGAACAATTGTCGGCGTTCCTCCTGCGAGCGCTGCGTCCAATGTTCGTGAACCAGACGCTCAAACGGAAAGTCAGCGCTCGAGCGGAGTTCCTCCCAGGCGGCAGTGCGCAGTTCGGCGGGCGATTTTTCAGATGTCGCCACTGCAAAGAACGCAGGACGAGACTCCTGGTCAGCGTCAGCGAGCCAATCGCGTTGCAGGAACAACAATCGACATGCCATGACACGCGTTTTGACGTTGGCTTTTTCGTCGCCAATGATTTTCAGAGCATGTTGCAATCGCGCGACGATCGCGGCAGTGGTCTCGGGACGCAACTTAAGATCGACGTCACCGCGCGTCTCCCTCAGCAAGGTCAGCAGTTGTTGCATTCGCTCGCCTTCCGACGTCCACCTCTTGTCGTCGGCGATCTCGTCGAACATTAGACGCGAGAGTGCCTGGCTGGGCCATTTGCGCGTCGCCTGGAGCATCGGTTCGCGCAGTTTGCCAACGACTTGTGGATCTTGCGAAATCTGGTCCCAGAAGACCGGCAACTTCTCGCTATCGAGCGAACAAAGCACGGCGGTCTGCATCAGCGGGTTGTCGACATGCTGCGCAGCCAGCTTCGCGAGCGCGATGGCGGAGGTCTCATCGCTCCAGCGCCACAACGCCTGGGCGGTGGCAAATTGCACGGCTAGTTGCTCGCTGTCCGCCAAACGAACCAACTCTTCGCCCAGCTTCTTGTCGCCAGGAAAATAGCTGGCCGCGAGTCGCGCCGCTTGTTGTTGCACGTTCGGATCCGCATGCCGCAGCGCAGTCGCAACATCGTCGAGACGTAGCTTTCGAAGTTGTGCCAGCGTCCAGAGCGCATGCACCTGCGTCGCCGGCGGAGCTTCCTTCAGCAGCGCACGCAGCGATGTTTCGGCAGTTTGATCGTTTCGCCACAGTAGTAGCTGCTGTGCCAAATCGCGACGCGTGCCGCTGGGGCTTTGCAATTCCTGCACAAGCTCGTCGGTCGAGAGCTTGTCGAGTGGCTTCAGCTTCGCGGGCGGCTGATCGGCTCGCACCACGCGATAGATCCGGCCTTTATCGTCGCCGGCGCGCAGGTTGAGTTGCCGCTGCCAATCCTCGGGAATCCACGTGGGATGCTCGATCACTAGGCGATATATATCAGCAACGTAGAGTGCACCGTCGGGCCCCGTTCGCGCCATCACTGGGCGAAACCAGTTGTCGGTCGACGCCAGAAACTCACTCTCTTGTTCGCCGCCTGCGCGCTGGCTTTGAAACGACAGACCGCTACGCTCGATCACTTCGCGATGCACCAGGTTATGCACCGGCTCGCAAACAAAACTGTTGCCAGCAAGCTCGTTGCCCAGGTAGTGATCGCGATAGATCTCGATGCCGCACGCACTCGTGAACCGATTGGCAGCGTGATAGTCATTGAAGCGCGTGACCGTCTTGCTCGCGGGAAAGATCTTCGCAGCGCCGGGCGTGGCACTGATTTCACGCTTGATGGCGGGCGGCTTGACCAGCGGATTGCGCCGCAGATGATCGTCTTCCAGCAAGTAATGCCACACCGGCTGGCTGTTGTTGCCGCCAAAGCGGTTACCGAAATCGTCGAAGCAGAGTGAGAACTGCGTTTGCCCGCTGATCGGATCGATATCGCCAGTATCGGGGCGAATGCGCAAATCGCGACCGCCGATTTCGACTTCGCTGTTGTTGAGTAGCGAGCGGATCTTGCCGCCACTGTCGCCGTTGCCGACATACAACCAACCATCGATGCCCCAGCGCAAACCATTCACGCGATGCTGCTGGTTGCCCTCGCCAAAGCCTTTATAAAGCGCCTTCGTCACATCGGCCTGGCCATCGCCATCGGTATCCTCGGCGTAAACAATCTCCGGCGCGGCGGTAATTAGCACGCCTTTGCGCCAGACCTTGATGCCGGTGGGAAACGGCAAGTTGTCGAGAAAGAGTTGTGCTTCGTCATAGCGACCATCGCCATCTTTGTCGGTCAGCACCTTCACGCGCCCGCCGGGCTTGCCGTGTTCGTCGATACCGCGAGGATAGTCGCGCATCTCGACCACCCACAACCGGCCATCGGGGCCCCAGTCAAACGCCACTGGATCGACAATCAGCGGCTCGGCTGCCACCAGTTCGACCTTAAATCCGGCCGGAACCACGATCGTCTTCAATGCTTCGTCGGGCGATTTGCCCGCGCCAAGTTCTTGAATGCGTTCCTTGGTCGCCTCTTGCCCCGCCGCCGACTTGCGATCCGTCGGCGTGATAGTCGGCATCGGTGCAGCGGCTTCCTGCGGCATCTCGTGCCCGAGCAGTTGCGCGAACGAGCGGCGATCGACGTGGTCCGGCATGCGATGAGTGTCTTCGTTCTGCACCCACAGTTGCTTCGAGTGAAACCACGCACCGTTGTTAGTGCCATTGCGCGCGATGAGCGGCAGCTTCATCTCGCCAGGCAATGGTTGCCCCTTCCAACCGGTTTGCAGCGAATCGAAGAGCCACACGCCTTGCTGCTTCTCGTTGGCGACGACGAGATCGGCATCGCCATCCGCATCAAGGTCGACAAACCGCCCACCTCGATCGGGGGCGGTCGCACTCGTGACCA
>JAEZGD010000399.1 GCA_023417165.1 Planctomycetota bacterium | reverse complement strand
CCGGCGCACACCCCCCCAAGACGGTGATCTCCAAGCGCCCACCCGTGGCAGAAACGCTGTTGATGCCGCGTGCCACGACGCCGTCGGAAATGGGTCGCATCCTGGTCGGCGAGCGACTCGGCCACTTTCAGCTGGAAGAGTTCGTCGGCGGCGGCGGCATGGGCGCGGTCTTTCGCGCCACCGATACCATGCTGGGCCGCACCGTCGCGGTGAAGGTGCTCTCGCGCGATCAAACCGACGAAGACACGCTGCGGCGCTTTCAGCTCGAAGCGCAGAACGCCGCGCGGCTCGATCACGAACGCATCGCGCGCGTTTATTACGTCAACGAAGACAAAGGCTGGCATTACATCGTCTTCGAGTACATCGACGGTGTGAACATTCGCGACCTGGTCGACGAACACGGTCCGCTGCCGCTGGATGATGCGATCTATTACACCCTGCAAGTCACCGAAGCGCTGCGTCATGCATCGCGCCGCGATGTCGTGCATCGCGATATCAAGCCCTCAAATATCCTGGTGATGGCCGATGGTCGGGCCAAGCTGGTCGATATGGGTTTGGCGCGCAGGCATCAGGTCGAGTCTTCGGAAAACGACCTGACCCAAAGCGGCGTCACCCTCGGTACGTTCGATTACATTTCGCCAGAGCAGGCGCGCGAACCGCGCAATGCCGACGTCCGCAGCGATATCTATTCGCTGGGCTGCACCCTGTACTTCATGCTAACGGGGCGGCCGCCGTTTCCTGAAGGGACTGTGCTGCAAAAGCTGCTCAGTCACAGCAGCGATCCGCCTTCGGATCCGCGTTTGTATCGTCCCGATATTCCCGACGATATCTGCCGCGTACTGATGAAGATGCTGGCGAAGAATCCCGGTCAGCGTTTTCAATCGCCGGACGAGTTGATCGGCGATCTGCTGCGAATCGCGGATCGGCTGGGACTCGATCGCACGCGTACGAGCGGCGCGGTCTGGATCGGTCATGTCGAGTCCTACGCGCCATGGTACGAAAAGCATCTTCCCTGGGCGGCGCCAGTCGTCACGCTGGTGCTGGTGATCTTGGCGTTGGAATGGTTCACTTCCGCGCCTCAAAACGACTTGATGCCACCGCGACCGAATTTGCTGTCGCCGGTCAGTGCTCTCGAAGGCGAGCGCAAACCGACTGGTCCCACCATTCCCATCGCGCGCAAGACCAATACCGAGCCAGCGACCGTCACCGCGCTGCCACTCGAATCCCCCGAGCCGACGGTTGAGATTACTCCAGCGCCCAAACCGACGGGCCAAGCGCCGCCAAAGAACCTCGACAAGACAAC
This sequence comes from Planctomycetota bacterium, assembly GCA_023417165.1. GTDB lineage: Bacteria > Planctomycetota > Planctomycetia > Pirellulales > Pirellulaceae > JAEZGD01. The sequence continues at coordinate 6,279 of JAEZGD010000399.1, read as the reverse complement.
GAATTCATCAACCCCGCCGGCCGAGGCCGTCAAGGATCCCATGCCTGCGGCTGTTGGCAATAGCGAGACCGCGGTCAAGCCCGTGGCGACGCGGTTGTTAATCGTGGGGCCCGCCAATACGCCGCATGGCCCGGAAAGCCAGGTGGTGAAATCGTTGGCAGAGGCGTGCGAATTAGCGGCGGAATTGCCTGGCTTGGAAGCGATTGAATTGCACTACGACGGCGAGCGCGTGGAAGAACCACTGGAGATTTCGCTTCCCTCGCTGACAATTCGCGCCGGTCCGGAACGCAAGCCCGTGGTCGTCTTCCGTCCCGAGGTCAATCGCCTGGCAGGCGATCGCGGCATGCTGCGACTTAGCGGCGATCGCGTGAAAATCCAAGGTGTGCAGTTCCGACTGGATTTGCCCATCGAGCGCGGTGGCGATGGCTGGGCCTTGTTCGAACTCACCGACATTCGCAGTTTGGACCTGGAACTGTGCGCGCTGACGATTCGCAACGCCACGTCGTCCGGCGTGATGCTGCAGTCCGGCGTTTCGTTCCTGAAGATCATCACGGAACCGTTTGCCGATCTGGAAGATTATTTTGATCCGACGTTCCTGCGTCCCGAGATCACGCTAACCAAGACCATCGCACGCGGCGAAGCGGTGCTGGTGCAATCCGAAGCGGGCACGCCCTTCAAAGTGCAGTGGGAACAAGGCTTGTTCGCCTCGACGGAACGCCTGGTCGAAGTCGGTGGCACGATCAGTAACGCCCCCTTCGATACGATGGCGCTCGCCGAGATCGATCTGAATCGCGTCACTTTGGCGGCGCGCAGCGGGCTGAGCCTGTTCGGCAGCCATATGGACGCTCCCTACCACATGGCGATGAAAGTTAAAGCGACCGCCTGCATCTTTTTGATTGATCCTTCTGCGCCACTTTTCGAACATCGCACACTGCAACCATTCGACCTGCTCAAGCGTGAGCCGCCGCAGTTGGAAGTGATTGGCAGTTGCTTGCCCGGCGTGAGGGATTATTGGCGCATCGTACCGCAACGCACGACAGATTCGATCGATGTGCCGGTGCAGATTTCTCTGGACGAGGCACGTGAATTCGGCCTGAAAGAATCAGGGCTGTATCGCGCTTCGGTCATCTGGAAAGGCTTGCCAACATCGGCTCGCCCGGTGCATACGCATTTAGTGTCGGACTATTTGCTGAGCGACGAACCGAACAATCCGGCGCTCAAGCGCGGCGAAGTGGCGGCGGGCTTTAACGCTGCGGTGCTGCGTGAGTTTTTGCCGGAGGCCGCACCGACTCCCACCGCGCCTCCTCCCGCCGTCGAGACGCGGAGCGAACCGATGACCGGCGGCTCGACGATGTCGGAAAAGATGAAGATGATCATGACGCCCAACGCGTCGTCGCGCTCGAAGACCGACGAGTTGGAAGAAGAGTAGTTCTCGCACCGTCCGCTCTTTCGATTCGGCGCGCCGCCTCTTACAATCGACGGCATACCTTCGTATTTCTCTCCTTTCGCGGGGCAAACTCGTGCGCATTTGGTTGCTTGGCGCGGCGGCATGGTTGGCGGTAAGTCTCAGCGGTTGCGGCAGTCGTCCTAGCGAGGCGCCCACCACCGCGCAAACGCTTGTCTATGGCCGCGGCGGCGACGCGCAAACGCTCGATCCGATTCATACCGATATAGGCGAATCGGTCAAAGTGATGGTCAACCTGTACGACACGCTAGTCGCTTACGACGATGCGACAACCGCGCTCGTGCCGGGGCTGGCGACCGAGTGGACCAACAGCGACGACGGCCTGCAGTGGACGCTCAAGCTGCGCCAGGACGTCACGTTTCATGACGGCACGAAGTTTGACGCCGATGCCGTCGTCTTCACTTTCGAGCGACTATTGGCCGATCAGCACCCGCATGTGCATCATCCCGCGCGTCCCTATCAGCAAAGCTATGTGTCGATCGAGAGCGTGACCGCCGTCGATCCGCAGACGGTGGTCTTTAAGCTCAAGCATCCCAACCCGATCTTTCTCGACAACCTGGCGATGTTTCCCGCCAGCATCGTCAGTCCCGCTGCGGTCAAGCAGCAAGGCAAAGCCTATGGCGAGCATCCCGTCGGCACCGGTCCGTTCAAATTCGTACAATGGCAGCGAGATCAGTCGATTACATTGGCCGCCAACGACGACCATTGGCGCGGCCCGCCCGGCGTCGACCGAGTGATCTTCCTGAAGGTCAGCGACAACTCCACTCGCGCGCAGCAATTGCTTCGCGGCGAATCGCACATCGCTGAAGACCTTTCATTCACCGAACTCGACACGCTCGCCAAGACGCCGGGCTTTGTTGTGCAAGAGACGCAGGGACTGAATGTCTGCTACCTGACGATGCAGATGGAAGCCGACACGCCGCTCAAGCACGCCGAGGTGCGCCGCGCGATTTGGCACGCCATCGACAAGCAGGCACTCATCAACATCGCGTATGGCGGCAAGGCCGAGCCGGCTGTCAATATCTGCCCGAAAGGCATGTCGGGCCATAATGACGAGCTAGTGGATCGCGAGTTCGATGTCGCCAAAGCCAAAGCCATGCTGGAAGCTTGCGCTGCGAAAGAAGGCTTTTCGCTGCCACTGGAACTTTCGCTGGCCTCTCTCACCGAGCCTCGTCCTTATTTGCCACAGCCCTTAGTCACCGCCTCGTTCATCAAAGACTCGCTCGCCAAGATCGGCATTCGCGTCACGGTCGAGCCGCGCGACGTCAACCGTCATTTCACGCATGTGATGGCGGGCAAGCATCAACTGGCCCTCGCCGGTTGGCAGACCGACAACAACGATCTCGACAACTTCCTGTTCCAACTGCTGCACAGCGACAACATCAGCGAGCATGGCAACAATCTCAGCCGCTATCGCAATGCCGAAGTCGACAAGTTGCTGAAAGAAGGCCAGACCGAAATCGATGTCGAGAAGCGGATGAAGCTCTATCAGCGCGCCCAAGAGTTGATCTTCGTGGATGCGCCGACGGTGCCGCTGGTGCATGCACAACTGCGGCTGGCCGTGAGCGACAAGGTAAAAGGCTATCATTTGCATCCCACGGGCCTGGTGCGGCTGCGGCTAGCGCATTTCGGAGCCAATCCGTGATTCGCTATCTAGGACGCCGCGTCGGCCACGCGGCGATTACGCTGGTAGTCGCCGCGGTGCTGGTCTTCATCAGTGTCCGCGTCTTGCCAGGCAATCCGCTGCTGACGCAATTCGGCCAGCATACCGATCCTGCCCAGATGCAGCGCGTCCGCGAAGAATTAGGCTGGAATCAGCCGCTGTGGCAGCAGTTTGGCAACTATGTGTGGGGCGTGCTGGCGCGCGGCGACCTAGGCGAATCGATCGCGCGCCCCAACGAGCAAGTCGCCCGCGAACTCGCCCGCCGCATACCTGCGACGATCGAACTGGCGCTGGCCGCCATGCTGATCGCGCTACCGCTCGGCATCCTCTCAGGAGTAGCGGCGGCGGTGTGGCACAACCGCTGGCCCGACTATGTTTCGATGCTGGGAGCCCTGGTCGGCGTGAGCGTGCCGGTCTTTTTCCTCGGCATTGTGCTGAAGGCGATCTTTACTGGCCTGCCGTCCGGATATCGCTTGCCGATCACCATGATGTGGGAACCGCTGACCGGCTTTGTCCTGCTCGACGCAGTCTTGCAAGGGCGTAGCGATTTGTGGTGGGCGGGACTGCGCCATTTGTGCTTGCCGGCGCTGGCGCTCAGTTCGATACCGACTGCGACGATTGCGCGCATCACGCGCAGCGCCATGCTCGACGCATTGCGGTCGGATTATGTGCGCACCGCCAAGGCGAAAGGAAGCGCGCTGGCGCGGATTGTCTGGCGACACGCCTTCTGCAACGCTGCAGTGCCAGTGGCGAGCATCGCCGGCTTTCAGGTGGGCATGCTGCTCTCGGGCGCGGTGCTGACGGAAACCGTCTTCGACTGGCCAGGCGTCGGCAAGTGGCTGGTCGCCGCCGTGCAAGATCACGACTATGCAATCGTTCAGGCGGGCAGTTTGCTGATCGCCGGCATCTTCGTGCTGACGAACCTGGTGCTAGACGTAATGTATGCGTGGCTCGATCCGCGCATTCGCTTAGCATAGGACGCGCGCATGTCTCTGGCTGTGTTGCCCTCCGAATCACGCGTGGCGCTCTCGCTTTCGGCGAGACGTTGGCGACGAATTGCGCGCAGCCGCGCCGTTTGGATCGGGGCGAGCATCGTGCTGCTGTTCATCGGCCTGGCGTTACTAGCCGATGTTGTCGCGCCTTATGCGCCGGACGAGCGCTTCACGCAACTACAACGTCCGACCGCTTCCCATTGGCTGGGCACCGACGCTGACCAGAAGGACGTGCTATCGCGCGTGATTCATGGCTCGCGACTGTCGCTGTTAGCAGGCGGGCTGTCGATTGTGTTGGCGATTATGATTGGCGTGCCGCTGGGCGCTGTGGCTGGTTATTGTGGCGGCGCGCTTGACGCGTGGCTCATGCGCTTTGTCGATGTCGCGCTCGCGTTTCCCAGCATTTTAATTGCGCTGTTGGTCGCCTCGGCGCTGGAGCCTGGATGGGGCGCGGTGGTGCTGGCGGTCGGGTTGATCAACGTGCCCGTTTTCGCGCGGCAAATCCGCTCGACAGTGCTATCGATGCGCGATCTTGACTACGTCGTCGCCAGCCGCGCAATGGGCGCCGGCTTTTGGCACATCCTGACGTATGTCCTGCTGCCAGGCATGGTCGGTCCGATCATCGTGCTGGCCACTTTGGGCCTGGGCAGTGCGATTCTGGAAGTCGCCTGGCTATCGTTCCTCGGCATTAGCGGCGACCCTACCGCGCCCGAGTGGGGTGCCATGCTACGCCAGGCGAAGGAGCATTTGGCCGCCAGCACGTGGCCGGCGCTCGGCCCCGGCGTGGCGATTTCGCTCTCAATTTTGGGCTTCAATCTCCTCGGAGACGGCCTGCGCGATGTGCTGGACCCGACCAAATAGGCTGCGTCCGTGGCGCAGGCGCGCGGATGCGATCGGTATTGCCGATGGGGTCAAGCGGCGATTCATGCGTTTTCGTGCGGCCGGCGTGCCCTAACGGCCAATTCTTCGGATTCTGGTCGTCAGCGCAAACCGCTAACTGCACTGTTAGTTACGGCAAGCTTGCTTGACACTGCCGAATGCACAAGGTTTACTTAAGCGGTTGATTGCATGCCTGCCGGCGCAGTTGCGCTGCTGTTTGCACCTCACCCACGGCAGGGCGATGAACGCCTCCCACCTGTTCACCGTACATACTAGGTGCCCTTTGGTCGCGCCCGCATACCGCAACGCCGCGGCCGAAGTTCCAGCGAATTCCGTTTCACCTTGAGGAGAATGTTGGATGAAGAAGCTGTGTCTGGTTCTCGTTTGCGGCGCCGCGCTGTGGCTGATTCCCAGCGGCGACGCGCAAGCGATTCCGCTGTTCTTTAACAAGTTTGAAGCCAAGTACGCTGGTGCTTCGGCCAAGCCCGACTTCGTGGCCGCTGTCAAAGAGACCAAGTGCAACATTTGCCACATAAAGGGCGAGAAGAAGGAAGTCCGCAACGAATACGGCGAAGCCCTGCACAAGGCTGGACTCGAAAAGGACAAGTACAAGAAAGAACGCGTCGACAGCGAAGCTGATGCGGTCGACAAGGAAATCATGGACGCCCTCGAGAAGGTCGCCGGTGAAAAGAGCAAGGCCGGCGCTCCTTATGGCGACGCCCTCAAGGCTGGCAAGCTGCCGGTCGAATAAGCTGCTACTAGCCGCTTAGCAAAACAGCGTTCCAGGGCGAGCAGAAATGCTCGCCCTGCGACGTTTCTTGACCGCCCTCGCTTGCTTACGAAATGCGAATCTCCATCCGCGTCGTCACGCGCTCGCCTGGCGCCAGCACGCGCAAACCAGTATCAAGCCCCTGCTCTGCCAAACCCATCGCGCCCGGCACACACGTGTAAGGCTCGATGCAGATCGCTTCGCGATGCGGCGGCGTATAGACGACTAATTCGCGGCACGTCTGATCCCACGAAATCGTCAAGCGTGGCCCGGCGGGATCGGTGATGCTGGCCGAGCCGCGCGTACCTTCGAACTGCAGGCCAGTGAACACGTCATCGAGCGTTAGCGCACGAAAAGGCACGCCTGCAGCAAACTCTTGGGCTTGCGGCCAGTCGAGCACGCGCCCGGTCGGCAGCATGTCGGCGAGTTCCCATTGCTTTGTCACTGGCAAGCGCACGATGCAATCGTCCGCTTGCGAGCGCCGGCTCAATGGCACGCGAAAGTACGGATG